>JAYUIZ010000151.1:0-8724 GCA_043765595.1 Lysobacter sp.
TTCGCGGGGACGACGGGCGAAACGATAGAATTCCACGCAGCATCCGTTGGAGCGACATCGTGAATCTGAAAGGCTCGAAAACCGAAGCGAACCTCAAGTCCGCCTTTGCCAGCGAATCCCAGGCCAATCGCCGCTATCTGTATTTCGCACAGAAGGCCGATGTGGAGGGTTATCAGGATGTCGCCACGGTGTTCCGCTCCACCGCGGAAGGCGAAACCGGCCACGCGCTCGGGCACCTGGAGTATCTCGAACAGTGCGGCGACCCGGCGACCGGCCTGCCGTTTGGTGCCACCGCCGACAATCTGAAATCCGCGATCGCCAGCGAGACCTACGAACACACCGACATGTATCTGGAGATGGCCAAAGCCGCGCGCGACGAAGGCTTCGACGAGATCGCCGACTGGTTCGAGACGCTGGCCAAAGCCGAACGCTCGCACGCCAACCGCTTCCAGAAAGCGCTGGATGAACTCGGCGAGTGAGGCAGGCAGGCACACCATGAAACGTTTTCTGCTGCTGGGGCGCGATGTTGCCCATCACCTACGTGGTCGGCCATCTCAGCTATCGGCAGACGCACCTCGAACGCTGGGATCGCGATGGCCGCGAGTATGTGATTTTCGGCACGCGTGCGAGCTCACGCGTTTCGGTCGCTGAGTTACCTCGATCAGACGGCCACTGGCGTCGGCGCGCACATCGGCTCCCACCGCTGAAACTGCGGCCCTGCGGTTAAACTTCGGCCCATCCGGCTCCGGAATCACCCATGCTCCGCTGGCTCCTGTTGTTCGTCGCGATCGCCGCCGCGGCTTGGTGGTGGGTGACGCCTTCGGCGAACGTTTCCTTCGCATCGTCTGCGGCAGCGTCCGCCGCACCCACGCTGAGCGTGGTCGCCTGCGTGCCGCCCGCCCGACTCGCGGGCGAAGACGGTGCGGTGCAGAGCGATGCGCCGGGCGGCATGGCGCCGTTTGCGCTGGCCAACGCCACCGCGAAACCGCTGGCCGGTTTCAGCGTGGCGGCGCGGGTGCTGTCGCGCGAGGACTACGGCAGCGACCGCGAAGCGGATTTCTCTCCGGTGGATCTGGCCCTGGGCTGGGGACCGATGCGCGACGATGCGGTGCTGTCGCAGCTCGACATCTCGCAGTCCGGTCGGTTCTACCGCTACCGCTGGCGCGGCGACCCGCCGATTCCGCCGGACGACATCGTGCGCAGCAGCGCGAACATGCATCTGATTCCGGCTAACTCGGCGGTGGCCGATGCGCTGGACGCGGTGGACGCCGGCGACCGCGTGCGCATCGACGGTTGGCTGGTGCAGATTGACGCGAACGACGGCTGGCACTGGCGCAGTTCGCTGACCCGCGTGGATTCCGGCGCGGGCGCCTGCGAACTGATCTACGTCTGCGGCGTGACCCTGCACTGAGTCGCGATTGTTGCAACCCTGTCGTACAGCCAAGCACGCTGCGCGCAGCAAGTAGGCTGGGCCGAGACATTGAGTAGGCTGGGCCGACACAGCAAGTAGGCTGGGCTGAGCGCAGCGAAGCCCAGCGTGCGGTGAAGTCTTCTCGTACCGTTGCGCTGCTGCGGTGGGTACGGTGCCGGGCTTCGCTACGCTCAGCCCAGCCTACTGGCTGGTGCCGCGCCAGACGGCGCCTCCCGCGGTGGCGCGCAGGCGAATGAGGCCTACAGCCCGGTCGGACAGCTCACGCCGGTGCCGCCCAGCCCGCAATAACCGCCCGGGTTCTTCGACAGATACTGCTGATGCGCTTCCTCGGCATAAAAGAACGTCGGTGCGGGATGGAGAATCTCGGTGGTGATCGCGCCGTAACCCGCGGCGGTCAGTCCCGCCTGGAACGCATCGCGGCTGGCGATGGCGGCGGCGTACTGCGCTTCGGTGTCGCAATAGATCGCCGAACGATACTGGGTGCCGGCGTCGTTGCCCTGGCGCATGCCCTGGGTGGGATCGTGGCTTTCCCAGAAAGTTTTCAGCAGGGCGTCGAACGACACCAGCCCCGGGTCGTAGACCACCAGCACCGCTTCGGTGTGGCCGCTTTCACCGCTGCAGACTTCGCGGTAGTTCGCGTTGGGCGTGAAACCGCCGGCATAACCGACGGCAGTGGTGAACACACCCGGGACCGACCAGAACTTGCGCTCTGCGCCCCAGAAGCAGCCCATGCCGAACTGCACGCGCGCCAAGCCTTCAAAGGCATCGCGCAGCGGCCGGCCGTTGATGTGATGGACGTTGCGCAGCGTCATCGCCTCGGCGCGGCCGGGCAGCGCGCGCTCCGGCGACGGCAGGCGCTGTTTGTGGGCACCGATGCCCAGCAGGGATTCAAACATGGACGTACTCCAAATGAATGCACCACAGAGGCCGCGATCGGGCCGGAGCTTGCGCGTCGGTGCGATGCGAGAACATCCCAGATGCGGACGAACGTCGCCCAATCAAGCGATCTCAAGCGATCTCAAGCAATCTCAAGCAATCCGCATCGGCGACTGCATGCTCAGGCCGTCGCCGGCCGCGACGCCACGAACACCGCCGGCGCCACGCTCACCCGGTTGCGGCCCGCGCGCTTGGCGGCGTACAGCGCCTTGTCGGCGCGCTCCACCGCCGGCTGCGGCTGGGTTTCGTAGGCCAGATGGGCGGCCACACCGATGCTCACTGTGAGGCGCAACGACTGCCCCTGGTGACGCACTTCGGCATTCTCGATGGCGCTGCGGATGTCCTCGGCCACCGCCCGCGCCATCTCGATCTGCCGGTCCGGCAGGATCACCATGAATTCCTCGCCGCCGTAGCGGCCGAAGATGTCCTCATCGCTGAGCTGGGCATGGATGACTTTGGCGATCTCGCGCAGGCACTGATCGCCGCAGGCGTGCCCCAACTGGTCGTTGATCGCCTTGAAATGGTCGATGTCCACGAATAGCACCGACAGCGGCGAGCCCTTCCGATGCGCATGCTTGAAAGTGCGCGCCAGCGCCTGGTCAAGACTGCGGCGATTCAGCGCGCCGGTCAGCGAATCGATCTCCGCGGTATGACGCAGGTGCAGCGCGGCCACGGCTTCGTCAGCCTGCAGCAGCGCCAGCCGCGCCAGTTCACGGACGATGGTCAGCTCCTCGGGATGGAACACGGTAGCGCCGCTGCGTTCGAGCAGAATCAGCCCCCAAGCCGGCGCGCGCACCGGCAGCGCGACCAGCGCCTCGATCGCCACCGGCGTGCTTTCGCCGGTCTTGGTCACCGGACGCTGCTGCTCAATACTGCCCGCCAACTGCCGGCGCAGCATCTGCAGGCGGTCGCCGATGGTCGCTTCGATATCCTCAAGATATGACGCAGGCTGCACCACCAGCGTGTCGCGACCGTGGTAACCGCGGGCCACCGCTACCGCGGTGGTAGTGGGCACCAGCCGGCGCAGATGCTCCAGCAGATGGCGGAACACGATTGGCTGGATGTCGTCCTGCGCGGCGCCGCGCAGCGAAGTCTGCAATGCGGTGAGTAATTCGGTACGCACCGCTTCGCGATACATCCGGCGCTCGGAATCGGCGCGCGCACGCTGTTCGCGGTCGCGCTGTTCGCGATATTTGCTGATCCGGCTGATCAGGCCCACGCTGACCATCGCCGCGCAGAACATGATCGCCAGCTGGTAGCCGTAATCCGTCCACAGCGAGCCGGCGATCACGCCATTGGAGGCCATCTCGCCGAGCAGCGTAGCAACCGCGATGCCCAGCACGGCCATCAACACCGCGCCCGAGAACGGCACGCGTCGGCGCCAGGCGCTGCCCAGCACATACAGCGCGATGAAGCAGCCGATCGCCCAAGCCGCTGGCACCAGCCAAACCGCGAGCGGGTCCAGACGCTCGCGCCAGGCGGCCAGCACCCCCGCCAGCAGCACCAGCAGGATGCAGATCTGCTGCACCGCTTTCGCCAGCCGCGGGGTGCTCTGTTCGCAATCGGTGTAGCGCAACAGGATGCGCAGCGAGGCGACCACGAACAGCAGCGCGATCGCGTGCAGGCCGGCGGCGCCCAGTTGCTGGAACAGATCGATGGGGTCGAGAAGATAGAGATGGCCGTTGAAGGCGGCCAGCAGCAGGCCCGCGGACAGGCAGAACACAAAGAACGACAGGAATCCGCCATCCCGCGACGCGAAGAACAGCGCCAGCGTCATCAGCCCGAGCGTGAACAGACTGGCGTAGACCAGGCTGGTGAGGACCGTTGCCTTCTGGATGTACTGGTCGGCACGCGCTTCGGAAATCAGTTCCGGACGCAGAACGGCGCTGCGCAATGCGGTGGCGCTGAGTTCAAGACGGATCTCGCCCTCCCAGGTGGACGGCAGGCGGAACAGATAGCCCACCGGCAGCGGGCCTTCGGCCGCCCGCGGCGACAGGAAATGGCGGCTACCGCCATCCCAGGCGTTTTCGACCCGCAGACGCACCGATTCCACCGGCGTACGCGGCATCCAGATAACCCAGTGCGGCGATTCGGCGGTGGGCGGCGGCAATACGAACCGCAGTTCGGCGCGCGCCTCGCGCATGTCGTCAGAGACACCAAGGCGCAGCGATCGGCCATCGCGGCCCAGCTCCGACAGGCGGCCGTCGGCATCGGGCAGCGCCGACACCCGAAGCGCCAGCGACGGCTCCGGGGGCTCCGCATTGCCCGGCGACAGGGCATACAGACCCAGCAGGAACACGGCCACCATCGCGATGACGCGCAACCCATGCTGCGGGATGTCCCAATGCGGAAACGCCATGATCAGCCGGTGATCACGACGGCCCGGATCGTCCTGATCCATGATGGCATCGTGGCGTCGGCACAGTGCCGGCATGCCGCATCCGCGCGACCGATGCCCGATCCGCGCCGCGGACCGGATTGCAAAACCACAGGCCGATCGGCCGTATCGCCCATCGCCCGCCCCCTTGGTGTCGATGTGATCGCCATGAACGCGCCTCAAGCCATCCGGTCGGGCGCCCCTTTCCCCCGGTCACATTAACATCCCGCACCGACTTCAGGCACTTGCGGCGTAGCGATTCGCCCACTGTGACGCCCGTCAGCAGCTTGCCCGCGTCCCAAAGCGGCGCGCAACCTCTAAACTGGCGGTTTTCGCAGCCTGCATCGTCGATGACCCCGGAACACACCACGGATACTCCCTCCACCGACGCGGTTATCGAGCGCCGTCAGGACTTCATTCGCCAGATCGTCCGCGACGACCTCGCCAGCGGCAGACAGGCCGCCGTCCGGACCCGGTTCCCGCCGGAGCCCAACGGCTATCTGCATCTGGGACACACCCGGGCGATCTGGACCGATTTCGGCATCGCCGAGGAATTCGGCGGCCGCTGCAACCTGCGTCTGGACGACACCAACCCGGCCCGCGAAGACCCGGAATACGTCCGCGCTATCCAGGACGATGTACGCTGGCTCGGCTACGCGTGGGCGGAACTCCGTCACGCTTCGGATTATTTCCAGGTGTTTTATCTAGCCGCCGAGAAACTCATCCGCCAAGGCGACGCCTTCGTTTGCGATCTGAGCGCCGACGAAGTCCGCGCGTACCGCGGCAGCCTGACCGAACCCGGCCGCGAATCGCCGTTCCGCAACCGCGACGTCGAAGAAAGTCTCGACCTGTTCCGGCGCATGCGCGCAGGTGAATTTCCCGATGGCGCGCGCACCCTGCGCGCAAAGATCGACATGAGCAGCGGCAACATCAATCTGCGCGACCCGGCGCTGTACCGGATCAAGCACGTCGAACATCAGAACACCGGCAACGATTGGCCGATCTACCCGATGTACGACTACGCGCATTCGCTGAGCGACGCCGCCGAGGGCATCACCCACTCGCTGTGCACGCTGGAATTCGAGGATCACCGTCCGCTGTACGACTGGTGCGTGGACAAGGTGGATCTGGCCAACCATCCCGAGCTGCTGGTGTCGCTGACCGATCGCGGCCTGCCGTTCGAGGCCAGCAAGCCGCGGCAGATCGAATTCTCGCGCTTGAACCTGAATTACACGGTGATGAGCAAGCGCAAGCTGATGACCCTGGTGGAGGAAAACCTGGTCGACGGCTGGGGCGACCCGCGCATGCCGACGCTGCAGGGCATCCGCCGCCGCGGCTACACCGCCGACGCGCTGAAACTGTTCGTCGCGCGTCTTGGCCTGTCGAAGCAGAATTCGTTGATCGACTACTCGGTGCTGGAAAACACCCTGCGCGAGGATCTCGACAGCCGCGCACCGCGGCGCATGGCGGTGCTGGACCCGGTGAAATTTGTGCTGACCAATCTGCCCGAAGGCCATGAAGAAAGCCTGACGTTCCCGAATCATCCGAAGGACGAATCCTTCGGCAAGCGCACGGTGCCGTTCGCGCGCGAGCTGTGGATCGAGCGCGAGGATTTCGCCGAAGTGCCGCCCAAAGGCTGGAAGCGGCTGATCCCCGGCGGCGAAGTGCGCCTGCGCGGCGCCGGCATCGCGCGCTGCGATGAGGTAGTGAAGAACGACGCGGGCGAGATCATTGAACTGCGTGGCACGCTGGATCTTGAATCGCGTCCGGGCATGCCCGGCGCCGACCGCAAGATCAAGGGCACCATCCACTGGGTCAGCGCGCAGCACGCGGTGACGGCGGAAGTGCGGCTGTACGATCGCCTGTTCACCGTCGCCAACCCAGACACCGATGAGGCAGGCAAGAGCTATCGCGATTACCTGAATCCGGAATCGCGGCGCAGCGTGCGCGGCTATGTCGAACCGGCTGCCGCCGATGCCGCGCCCGAACAGAGTTTCCAGTTCGAGCGTATCGGCTATTTCGTCGCGGACCGTTTCGATCACCGCAGCGACGCGCCGGTGTTCAACCGCAGCGTCACTTTGCGCGACACCTGGGGTGCGAACGCTTGAGTCATCCGCCGGCCGCGCGCCCGCGCGGCCGGTTCCACCTCAGAGGAGACCCGCTATGCGCTTACATCACTTCCTGCTCGCCGCTGTGTTGCCTGTCCTTCTGCTGCTCGCCGGCTGCACCGCGCCGACATCGTCGCAGAGCGCGCCCGCCGCGCAGCAGCCGGTCGCCGCCAAACCCGCGCCTGCCGCACCTGCCACGTCGCCTGTCGCGCAAACGCCCGACACCATGGAAACCACCGCGCCCGCGCCGAAATCGGCCGATAGTCTGGGCCGCAGCTGCAACACCAACAGCGACTGCGCCGTGAAAGACGTCGGCAACTGCTGCGGCGCGTATCCGATGTGCGTCAACAAGGACACCAGGACCGATCCCGCCGCAGTTCGCGCGCAATGCGCAAAAGACGGCATGGCGTCGATCTGCGGCTTCCAGGAAGTAAGCGGCTGCCAGTGCGTGAAAGGACAGTGCGAGAACATCTCCAGCGGCGCTGTGGTGATGTGATGGAGACGATGCTCTGATGCTCTACGCCCAAGTCCACCTCACCCTGCCCGCATGGGTCCACGAATTCGTCGACACCGCGCGCGGTTACGACAGCGATGCCGACAAAGTCGCACTGGCGATCGCGCTGTCGGTGCAGAACGTCGAAGCCGACAGCGGCGGCCCGTTCGGCGCCGTGGTCTTCGGCGCCGACCACCGCATCATCGCGGTTGGCGTGAACCGCGTGATGCCGCACAGCTGCTCGGTCGCGCACGCCGAAATGATGGCCTACATGCTCGCCCAGCAGCGCACCCAGCGCGCGCGGCTCAATCGCGACGAACGCGACGCGCCCTGCGGCCCGATCGTGCTGGCCACCTCGTCGCAGCCCTGCTGCCAGTGCTACGGCGCGACGATCTGGGCCGGCATCGACCGTCTGCTGATCGGCGCCCGCGCCGAAGACGTGATGGCGCTGACCGAATTCGATGAAGGCCCGCTGCCGGCGGACTGGATCGGCGAGCTGGAACGGCGCGGCATCGCGGTGACCCGCGACATCGAACGCGACGCCGCCTGCGACGCGCTGCGCGCCTACAGCGCGCGCGGCGGATCGCGGTATTGATGTATTTCCCGTCATTCCCGCGAAGGCGGGAATCCAGCGACTTTCAGATGCATCAAACCCAGCGTCCAGAAGACACTGGACTTCCGCCTTCGCGGGAATGACGGGAAACCATGACGACCGAAGGCCTACTCTGCTACTGCCGCCCGGGGTTCGAGCCCGAGCTCGCCGCCGAACTGACCGAACGCGCCGCCGGGCGCGGACTCGGCGGCTACGCGCGCACTGAACGCGACAGCGGCTACGCATTGTTCCTCGGCGAGAACGGCCAGGCGCTGACCCAGGCACTGCCCTTCCGTGAGCTGATCTTCGCGCGCCAGAAACTGCGGTTGATCGCGGAGCTGCGCGAGCTGGATCCGAAGGACCGCATCGCGCCGATGCTGGCGGCGTTAACTGCTGGAACGGTGGGCCAAGGCCCACCCTACGGCACCATCGTCGTCGAACATCCCGACTCCGACGAATCCAAACCGCTGGCCGGGCTGGCGCGCAGCTTCGGCAATGCGCTGCGCCCGGCGCTGCGCAAGGCCGGGCTGCTTGCCGCGCTGGACAACGACCGCCTGCCGCGGCTGCATGTGTGTTTCGTCGACGGCGACCACGCCTTCCTCGCCGTCGGCGATCCGCGCGACAGCGCGCCGTGGCCGCTGGGCATCCCGCGGCTGAAACTGCTGGCGGATGCGCCCTCGCGCTCCGCACTGAAACTCGAAGAAGCCTTGCTGGTGCTGCTGAGCGGCGACGAACGCGAACGCCTGCTGCGCCCGGGCATGCGCGCGGAGATCGGAAGAGCGTCGT
>JAYUIZ010000152.1:0-2970 GCA_043765595.1 Lysobacter sp.
ACGCTTGCCGAGGCTGATACACCGGCTCCTCGACCAGACGGTAGGTTAGCTCGGAAACGACAATACACACTGCCAGCATCACCACTACGCACAGCAGGAACACCAGCGCGGGAGTGGAAGGGACCGTAGATTCGTACATAGACAGGTGGCCCCAGCAGGAACATCAGCGTCGGGTGATAGAGGTAAAGCGAATACCTGATGCGGCCGCGATTAGGGGCAATCCGGCTGACAAGTAATCGCAGCGGCGCGCGCGCCAGTCCCAGAAGCAGAATGGTGAATAACACCGCCTGCCAACAGTAGGAATCACCGAAGACATTCGACAGACAGCTATCCAGCAGAGCCATGTAAAAAACAGGGCAAGCGCCAACCTCAGCGCGCCACCGTCAACGCTTGGCTTTTGAAGCTCGACTCTGCTTTTGTTGAACAAGGAAGCGACGCTGATCGCAACATCCTTAGCCGAGTCAACAGCATTGAACATCTGCGCATCGCGCAGCATAATCAACGCTATCCTCAGGTAAAACAGCGGTACGATGCGGAAGAAGCGGTGAATCTAGAATCTGACCTAAGGCCTCGGCCAGGTCAGTCGCAACGGCATCGTGTCATGCAGCGAGAACGCACTGACCACGAAGAACAGCGTTATGCCCATTCCGCCGTTCAGAGCCAGCATGTCCACCCAATGCGGCACATTCAGATCCGGCTCCGCAATGTAAAGCATGAGATAAATCATCACGTACACCACTATCAGACCGCGTACCACGCCCATGAAATCAAGACGTTGCCGCGCTATCCGCGGGGCCACAGGCGCATCAGGCCTGGGTTTGACGCTAACTGGATCCGGCCGCGCATCGACAAGCGTGTGGGGATCAATTGCTTTCACAAATACAGTTCCTTCAGCCCTGGGTGGTCAGAAATATCTGGCGCGCCGTCGTTATTCAATCCGAACTGACGGTAGAGCTGGACGGCATAAGCGTGGGCATTTGCGCGCGCCGCCGATGTGACTCCATAGCCGGCCGCTATGCGCTGCAGCGTAATAACTTCGCGCAAATGCGGCAAGTTGTCGCCTCCCAAAGTCACGCTTGTGGCGTGTCGGCGATGGCGGTTGCACGATGTGGGCGCAAATGCGATGCGGCCGCGCTCGAGCAAGCGCAAGTAAGTCAGCCAATCACCGGCCACGCGATACTCAGCGATTGAGGTGATGTGCTCACGCAATGTCTCGACAACCTGTCTACGGCGGAACACCACAGCGCTGACATTGGGAATAGTGTTTTTCACCGCCAAGCCTTTGCACAACTCTTCCTCAAGCGAAGCGTCGAATGCGGCTGTCCAGCGCAGATCATCGATGTCGCCGGTGTAAGCCAGATAATCGTCTGCCATGATCCGGCCTGCGCCGTCGATCTGCCGGGACTGGCAGTAGCTCATCACGACGCGGGGGTCGCCGAAAGCGGGCAGGACCGTCGCCAAAAATTCCGGCTCGGCAACGTCGTCGGCCTCTGCGATCCACACCAGGTCGCCTCGCGCCGCCTCACACCCCTTCAGCCACTGGCGGAATACCGAACCAGAGTTGCGCTCGTTGCGGATCACTCGCACAGGCAACGCGGAAGTGGCCGCCAATCCGGCAAGCACGTCCATGCTGTCATCCGTGGATGCGTCGTCCAGCACGATCAACTCGTACAGGGGCAACGTCTGCGCCAGAAGACTGCCGATACGTTCGGGAAGGTAGCGGGCGTAGTTATAGTTGGGAACTACAACGCTAACTCTCGGCGGCGCGCAGGCAAGCGCTTCGAGCAGATCGAAAACATAGTGGCGAAATGAACGTTCTTCGGCGATGAAGTCTCGCCCCAATCCGCCTAGGCGCACGCACTCGCCGGGTGCATCCAGCAGCGCCAGACAGCGTTCCGCAAATGCAGCACTGTCTTCCTGCGGCGCCAGTCCGCCGCTGATGGTGGCGATCAGAGTGTCTAGACCACCGGTGCCGGCAAAGCCGACCACTGGCACACCGACTTCAAAGGCCTCCATCACCACAGACGGATACGGATCCTCCCGCGAGGTCAGCGCATAGATATCCGCGCCGGCGTAATACATATCGGTATCGGGGTCGCGTCCGACGAAATGGAAACGACCGGCATATCCACTGGCGGAGACGGCTGCATCCAGCGCAGGTTGCAGTTGGAGATCCGGATGGCCGACCCACACGCAGTGCACGTTCACGCCGGCACTCATCAACCGGCGTCCGATCTCTACGAAAAGGTCTGCGCCCTTGCGCAGATCGGCGTAACCCACGCACAGCAGGATAGATGCATCGGACGAGATTCCGAGCCGCTGCCGCAGCGCTGCACGCGCTTGTGCGCAGCCCGCCGGCCCCGCGAGTCGATTGCGCTTGTACAGTCCCTGCGCACGGATCATCGCTTGTCCATCGCGCAAGGCTGCGTGTTGTTCAAAGCCCTCGCGCACCGCCTCTCCTGCGAACACGACGCGTGTCGCATCGCGCGCGATCGCTGCGATCCGATCATGTAGACCATATTGAACAATCACACCTGGCAACTCGTGAATCAGACTCACACAGATCACACCGCACGCGGCCAGCGCGGAAAGGAAGTCGCCGCTCACCGCAGTATTGACAATCGCCTGGTCGAAACCGCGCGCATGCAGCGCGCGCGCCTGCGCATCCATCGCAGGCCGGTCTCGGCCATCGACGAGGTGAGTAGGCGCAACTGCGGCATATTCGGACCGCAGGATACCGTCGCCCAGCAGCACGATCTCCGGCTCAAGCCCCAGCGCCTTGATTTCGCGGGCCAGATGCAGCGCGAGATATTGCGCGCCATGCGGATGCGCATCGTGCGAGACCACTAATATTTTTGCGCGCTTGGCCACAGTACTCAGTACTTCGCGCGTGGCAGCGAGACAGGCATAGCCATGGCGAGCATCTGGCTCCAGATAGGCGCCTTCGGCCCATTCATTCCACGCGTTGAC
>JAYUIZ010000153.1:0-2966 GCA_043765595.1 Lysobacter sp.
ATCTCTGCTGGAACTGCTGCAGGCCGAAGCGCCGCAGCATCACGGCCCGGCCGAACTGCTGCGCTGGTTCGCCGCGCAGGCCGATGCCAGCACCCGCGAGAACGACAGCCGCCAGCTGCGGTTGGAAGCTGATGCCGGCCTGATCCAGATCACCACGATGCACAAGGCCAAGGGTCTGGAATATGCGGTGGTGGTGCTGCCGTTCGTGGCGCGATCAAGCGAGCCGCCGCCGTCGTCGCTGAAGGTGTACGACTTTCATCTCGATGACGCAGGCCCAGCGCGCGCGTGGGTGGAGAAATCATTGCCGGCGTCGCCCGACATCGATGCGAAAAAACGCGCCGACGACGAGGACGACGCCGAAGCGCAGCGCCTCCTCTACGTCGCGCTGACCCGCGCCAAATACGCCATCCACGCGGTATGGAGCCGCAACGGCAGCACCGAGGACAGCGCGCTGCACTGGTTGCTGCACGACGGCGCGCGCATGGGCCGCAAGGCCGACACCTTGGACGCCGCGGGCATGCGCGCCCGACTCGATGCGCTGTCGGCACAGGACGTCGGTATCGCGATACACGATGTCGATACGGCCGCGCTGCCGGCCGCCATCGCGCACGCTGTCGCCGAAGTCGCGAACCGCGGCATTGCGCCCGCACCATCGCCACCTGTGCGCGAAGCGCGCCAACGCTTCACCAACGATGCGCGCCTGCACAGCTTTTCCTCGCTGCATGCGCACAGCGAGGACGTCGAAGTCATGCGCGGTGCGGAGGACGAATCCATCGCGATTCCCGACGAAGAAGTCGAGGCCGCAAGCCTCGGCGGCACCGCGTTCGGCAACGCGGTGCACGCGGTGCTGGAGACCGCCGACGCCGACGCATGGCGGCGCGATACCGACGCGCAGGCGACGCTGCTCGACGACCGCTGGCCCGACAGCCAGCGCGATCTGCTTGAACGCGCGCTGCTGCGTCAGGGTCTTGCGGCCACGCCCGCGCATCTGGCGCAGACCGCGCGATTGGTGTCGCGCGCATTGAACGCGCGGCTGCCCGGCGACGTGCGTCTGTGCACGCTGCCGGCATCGATGCAGATCCGCGAGATGGCGTTCCATTTCCGGCTGCGGCCGACGCGCATCGACGCCGTGTACGCGCTGCTGGAGGCGCACGGCTACCCGCGCGCGCGCAAACCCGCACAGACGACGCTGGACGGTCTGATGCACGGCTTCATCGATCTGGTATATCGCGACGCTGCCGGCCGTCATTACGTGCTCGACTACAAGACCAACCGGCTGCCCGGCTACCACCCCGACAGCCTGCGGCGCGCGATCCGCCATCAGGACTACGATCTGCAGTACCTCATCTATCTGGTCGCGCTGCGTCGCTGGCTGAAGCTGCGGCGCGGCGCCGACTACGACGATGCGCGCGACCTCGGCGGCGCGGTGTATCTGTTTTTGAGAGGGATCGATCTGCGCGATGACGATGCTGTCGATGCTGCCACCTCGCGTCCCGGTATACACATCGATCCGGTCTCGCCGGCCCTGCTGTCGGCGCTGGATGCGCTGTTCGACGGTGCGACGGAGGATCGGCGATGAGCGCGACGTTGCCCGCGACTCATCCCGACGCCATCGCTGCGCGCGCGCTGCTGCGTCTGCACGCCGAAGGCGCATTGCGCGGCATCGATCTGGATTTCGCCGCGCTGCTGCGCGACCGGCTGCGTGCACCTGCGACGGTCGCACTGGCCGGCGCGTTGGCGATGCGCGCGGTCGCGCTGGGCCACAGCAGTTTCGCGCTGACCGATGCGCATCCGCTTCTGGACGCGCTGGGCACCAGCGCGCAGTTGCCGGATGCCGACGACTGGGCCGCCGCGCTCGCCGCCAGCGCCTGCGTTGCGCACGCAGATGACGCAGGCGATGCGGGCGCGCTGCTGGCGTTCGCGCACGGACGCATCGCGCTGCGGCGTTACGCGCGCTATGAACAGGCATTGGCCGAATCCCTGCATCGACGCGCACAGCTCACGTCCGGCTTCGACGATGCGGCCGCGATGTCGTCCGCGCTGCATCGCTTGTTCGCCCGCGATGAAGCGGCGACGCATGACGACATCGATCGCCAAGCGCTGGCCGCAGCGATGGCGCTGCGTCGCCGCCTGCTGCTGATCACCGGCGGCCCCGGCACCGGCAAGACCACCACCGTGGCGCGACTGCTCGCGCTGCAGGTGGAAGCGACGCGTCTGTCTGGCGCGCCGCCGCCGCGGATCGCGCTGGCCGCGCCCACCGGACGCGCCGCCGCGCGGTTGGGTGAAGCGATCGATGGCGTCATCCACGCCGATCTCGCCGCCGGACGTCTTGATGCGAATGTCGCCGATGCCATTCCGCGACAGGCGCGCACTCTGCATCGTCTGCTCGGTACGCAGCCGGGTCGGGTGTCGTTCCGCCACGACGCCGCGCATCTGTTGCCGTACGACATCATCGTTATCGATGAGGCGTCGATGGTCGATCTTCCGCTGATGGCGAAGCTGGTCGCAGCCGTGCCCGAGCACGCGACGCTGGTGCTGCTGGGCGATCCGGATCAACTGCCCGCAGTCGAAGCCGGCGATGTGCTCGGCGGCCTGTGCGCGGCCTGCGGTGACGGACTCGCGCTGCCGGCGATGGACGCGGATTTCGCCAGCGCGGTGCTCGGCGCGTCCGTGCCATCGGTCACCGAAACGAATGCCGAGGCAACACCTTTGGCAGGTGCGCGCGTGCACCTGCTGCGCGGATGGCGGCAGGCCGACGCTGTCGCGCTGCAGGCGCTGGCCGAAGCGATGCAGCAGGGCGACCGCGATACCGTATTCGCACGATTGCGCGACGACGACCAGACGCTGGTCTGGCGCCACGGCGATGCCGCCGCACTCGCCGACACGATGCGTCTCGAAGCCCTGCCGGCGTACGCGGCCGTGCGCGATGCCGACGATCCGCAGCAGGCGCTGTCGCGCGCATCGGC
>JAYUIZ010000154.1:0-2963 GCA_043765595.1 Lysobacter sp.
GGCCGAAGCGGCGCTCGCGTCCCGTGAAGTCATCGAGCGCCTGGTCCAGGGTCGCGGCATCAAGATCCGGCCACAGGGTTTCGGTGAACCACAGTTCGGTGTAGGCGAGCTGCCAGAGCAGGAAATTGCTGATGCGGTGATCGCCGCCGGTGCGGATGAACAGGTCCGGCGGCGGCAGGTCGGCCAGCGCCATGCGCGCCGCAACCGCAGCTTCGTCGATCTCGTCGGGCCGCAGCCGACCGGCGGCGACGTCTTCGGCCAGCGCGCGCGCGGCCTGGGCCACGTCCTGACGGCCGCCGTAGCTAGCGGCGATCACCAGGTGCAGGGTGCGGTTGCCAGCGGTGCGCTGCTCGGCGTCGCGCATCCGCGCGAGGATCTCGGGCTGGAAACGGTCGCGTTCGCCGATGAAGCGCAGGCGCACGCCGCGGCGGTCGAGTTCGTCCACTTCACGCTCCAGCGCGTTGAGGAACAGTTTCATCAGCGCCCCGACCTCGTCATCTGGCCGGCCCCAGTTCTCGCTGGAGAACGCGAACAGGGTCAGCGCCCCGATCCCGCGCTGCAGGCAATAATCAATGCACAGATTTACCGCGCGCGCGCCGGCACGATGGCCGATGACGCGCGGACGGCGGCGGCGCTCGGCCCAGCGGCCATTGCCGTCCATGATCACGGCCAGATGGCGCGGGATCTTCGTCTGTTGCGGCGCTTGTTGCAGGGTCATCGGCTGGCCTTAGACGGCCATCAATTCCTGCTCTTTCGCCTTCACCACATCGTCGACATCTTTGATGGCCTTGTCGGTCAACTTCTGGATGTCGTCCTCGCTGCGCCGCTCTTCGTCTTCGGTGATCTTCTTTTCCTTCAGCAGCTCTTTGACCTGCTGATTGGAATCGCGACGGATATTGCGGATCGCGACCTTGCTGTCCTCGCCTTCGGCGTGCACGTGCTTGGACAGTTCCTTGCGGCGCTCCTCGGTGAGCGGCGGCAGATTGATGCGGATCGTGGTGCCGGCGGTGTTCGGCGTCAGGCCCAGGTCGGAGGCGTAGATCGCCTTTTCCACCGCCGCGACGACGCTCTTGTCCCACGGTGTGATGACCAGCGAACGGGCGTCGGCGACGGCGATGCTGGCAACCTGCGACAGCGGCACTTCCGAGCCGTACTGCATGATCTTGAGGTGCTCGACCAGCGACGGCGAGGCGCGGCCGGTGCGGATCTTGGTCAGGCTCTGACGCAGCGCGTCCACGCATTTGGCCATGCGTGCCTGGGTGTCTTTCTTGATGTCGTTGAGCATGCCGGGTTCCTGTTTGATCGGGTTGCGTCTGTTGAATCATCGGCCGCGGGCGGAAGCGCCCGCGCGGCCGAAACGCCAAGACCGGCGATTATATGCGATGCCGGTCCGGAGCCGTCCGGACCCGGTCTCATCGCCCGTGCGGGTGCCCGTCGCCGCGTCCGTCGCCGTGAGGCGCGCGGTCGTGCCTGTCGTGGTCGCAGGCCTTGCCGTGCTCGATCTGCAGGGTCGCGTGGTTGATGCCGAAACGCTGGTCGATGTCCAGAATCAGCGCATCCAGGAAGCGGTCGTGGTCCTCGGTCCCGGGCCGGACCAGGTGCGCGGTCATCGCGATTTCGCCCGCGCCCAGCGACCAGATGTGCAGGTGATGGACCGCCTGCACGCCCGGCTGCGCGGCCAGGAAGGCCTGGACATCGGCCTGATCAATGCCGCGGGGCACCGCGTCCATCGCCGCCTCGAAGGCGTCGCGCAGCAGCCGGAACGAACCCAGCGCCACCACCACCGCCACCAGCAGCGCCGTGGCCGGGTCCAGCCAGCGCCAGTCCAGCCAGAGCATGCCCAAGCCGGCCAGCACCGCCGCCAGCGACACCGCGGCGTCCGCAATCAGGTGCAGGAAGGCGCCGCGCCGATTCATGTCCTGGCTGTGACTGTGCCCGTCGCCGTCGCGCATGAACCAGGCCGCGCCCAGATTCACGGCGATGCCGATCGAGGCAATCACGATGACCGGCAGCGCCGGGATCTGCGGCGGATCGGCGAATCGGCGCACGGCTTCCCAGCCCAGCGCGCCGCTGAAGCCCACCAGCAGCAGCGCATTGCCCAGCGGCGAGAGCAAGGTGGCCCGACGCCAGCCGTAGGTGTGGCGGCCGGTCGGCGCGCGCTGGGCCATGACCGCCGCGCCCCAGGCCAGCGCCAGGCCCAGCACATCGCCGAAGTTGTGCAGGGCATCGGACAGCAGCGCCAGCGAATCTGTGTAGAACCCATAGCCCGCTTCGAGCGCGGTGTAGGCGAGATTGATCAGCGTCGCGATGGCGAACGCGCGGGTGCCGGTGGCGAAGCCGTGGTTGTGGCCGTGATGACCGCCGTGTCGATGCCTGTTGCCGTGCGCGGACGGATGCGGGCCATGCGCGTGCGCAAAGCCGTGGTCGTGGTCATGATGATCTTGGTCGTGGTCGTGCTCGGACATGCGCGGATGTTGCCATGACGCCCGAAGCGGACACTATCCGGCGATGCCCACGCAGGCACCGCCGGAGGTCGTGAAGATCACTCGCGGGTGAGTCGCTTCAACAGCGGCGTCGCGAGAAACAGCAGCACGCCTGCGGCCAACCCGATCCACATCATTCGGGTGAACACGTCGGCATAGGTCGCCAGGGCTTCGGCGGCCGAGGCTTCCGGCGGAATCGCGGCCCAGGTGCCCAGGCGGCCGGCGATGATTTCGCCAAACGCCGAGAACAAGAACCATGCGCCCATCATCATGCCCACCGCGCGCGGGATCGACAGCGACGTCACCGCCGACAGACCGATCGGCGACAGCACCATTTCGCCCAGCACCAGCGCAACGTAGGCCAGAATCAGCCACCACATCGAAATGCTCTGACCATCACCGCCGGGGTTCGCCGCTGCGAACGCCAATATCGCAAAGGCCAGACCGCAGAACACCAGGCCCCACGCAAACTTGGCCGGG
>JAYUIZ010000155.1:0-8684 GCA_043765595.1 Lysobacter sp.
ATTCGCCGCGCCGCTGCCCGCCGTATCGATCGATATCCATTTCGCGCCATTGGTGTTGGCACTCCAGGCCGCATTCGGCTGCGCAACCACGGCCGCAGGCTGTCCATTGACCTTCCAGGCATTACCCGGACCGCTGCTCAGATCGAGCGTGGTCTGCTCGCCGAGACAACGGCAGCAACCCAGGGTCGGCATCCTTTGCGCATGCGCGATCTGGGTGGTGACGATCGCATCCCGTGGGGGCAATTCCCGCACCTGGGCATGCGCAGCGGCGATGGGCAGACCGACGGCCAGACCGACCGCGATCATGATTGCGAGGCGGCTGTGCGATTGCGTTGCCGCGGCGGGTATCGAATGTTGAAGAGTACGTTCCATGGGTGTCTCCCGATTGTGTGCATTGGATGGGCGGCCGGAACCGGCGCTCGCAGCGACCCGATCCGGTGAAACCACCGTATCGGCCCGCACCTCGCAACTGAAGGATCAAGCCGGGAATAGACTGGGAACAAGCGGGTAAAAGCCACGCAACCATTGCCGCAGGCGGCCAGACGGAACCGCGCGACGGTCGCGATATCGGGCCACGGCGTTGATGACGCGGCCGGCAACGCAGACGGGGTCCTGAAACTGCGGTGACCACCGCGCGGGAACGATTCCGCTCGCGAATGGAATATCGATTGAAATCAATCGGCTGAGATGTTTGTTCCCGCTTTGTGCCACCGAAAACCGTAGTCATGGCGGATCCTTCAGGCCTAGAGTGAATCCGTTCATACCACTAGGAGTTCCACCATGGCTACAAGGCAGACAGCGCTTTTCGCTTGCATACTCTCGGCGGTCTTTTCCGCCAGCGCCCACGACGCGCCGCGCCCCGGAACATGTACGGCAATCGGCGCCAGGCAGGTGACCATCGGCAGTTTCCGGTTCACCGAGAAAACACTGCTCCGGGAGCGTGAACAACATTCACCCCTCACCTGCCCGCTGGCGAGCAACGGCTCGAAGCAAGAGGTTGTCACGCCGCGTGAGGAACCGGGGGACAAGAGCAGCGGCACGTCTTCCGGCGAAACGCCAGACGCCGGACCTGCGGCAAAATGCGGGGTGGTGGACGATTACCACATCGGCATGATGACAATCGTCAAATACTGCAACGACCCGAAGCTCGGCAACGGTCAGGCGTCGTTCCGTGTCGCCCGCCCCGCCAGCTACAGCGCAAAAGATCACCACAAGCGCTACACGTTCAGCGACGGCGATTTGATCGGCACGTGCTACATCTGCGTGGTTCGAGGCCCCATCAAGTTAGGTCCCGCCCGTCAGGTCGAGGCGACGCCGCTGGATTGATCGCGCTGCCAGTGCGCATGTAGCGTAATGCCATTCGCTGTCGCCACAGGCGAACGGCCCGCATGGCCTGGCACATCAAACCAGCGCGCTGCGCCTCGCATACGCCAGCACGACATCCACCCGGCGCTGCAGCGCGTCGCGCACCGCGGCGTCGAGCTGGCATTGCCCAAGCACGTAGTAGGCCGATCGGAGTACATCGCGCCAGCGCGGGTTGCGCGGCAGCTTCGACAGACTCATGTACCGCTCCATCGCGCGTGTGCGCAGTCGGCCGTCGTCGATATTGATGCACCAGATCCGGCTGCGTTCGGCCAGTTCGATGCGGTTGTGGCCGGTGCCGCGCTCCCACGCCTCAATCGACGCCAGCATCAACTCGACCAGCGCGCGGCGGAACTCCGTCCGCGCATCCTCATCGTTGGCCAATGCCACCGATGCCGCGAAGGCCGCCGCCGATTCGCCGGATTCCTCGGCTGCGGCCGCGGCGGCTTCGTTTCGTCGCTGCAGATGCATCACGATCAGGCCATCGCCATGCTCCCACTGCGCCAGTTCGATGCGCAGCGCGGCGCCATCGCGAGCGGCCACTTCCATGCGCTGCGAAGCGGCATCCTCCATCCGCTCCAGGGCAGTGGTCAGCGCTGCGGCATCGGCCGGGTCCAGCCAGGTCGACAATGCGCTGCCGACGAAGGCTTCGCGTTCCCCGCCGAGCAGCGAGCACGCTGCGCGATTCACGGCCAGAAGCGCGCCATCGGCATCCAGCAGACACAGCGCATCGGTGCGGCTGTCGAACAGCGTCTGCAACAGATCGCGGTCCCCGCCAAGGGCGTCCGCTTCCCGCCGGTAACGCGCGATCATTTCCTCGTCCCGGGCGCGCCGCACGGCCTCGTCGACCCGCGCACGCTGCTGCCGGCGGATGAAGAGCATCGAGATCGCGAGCAGCAGCGCCAGCGTTGTCGCGATTCCAAGCCACAACTGCAGCGTCCTGTGCCGCAAGGCCGTGATGGTGCGCTCGCTCTCGGCAGCTTCAAATCGGGTGAGTAGCCAGGCGAACTGATGATCACTTCTGGCGATCAACCCGCTGCGTTCGGCCTCATGCGCGGCGCGCAGGACCGCGATCGCCTGGGCATCGCGCCCGCTCTGTTCCAGCGTTGTCACCAGCGCTTCCATCAATGCGGCACGGTCGGCGTCGCTGTCGATGGGCTGCTCGAGCGCGCTCTGCAATCGAATCCTCGCCTGTTCGACCTTCCCCTGCAGTCGGTCCACCTGCGCCGCCTGCAGTTGCAGCGACGGGGGCGTGGGCAGATCGTATTCGGCGGCAATCGCAAGACCGTTGGCAGCGTGCTGCGACGCCAGTTCGACGTTGCCGTCCGCGATCGCGGCCTGAGCCAGGCTGGCATACAGCGTCGGCTGATACCGGCGGTCGTTCTGGTTGCGCACGTCGCGCAGCGCGGCTTCAAGCATCCGCGCCGCTGCGGCCGGATCCCCGCGTTCCAGCGCCAGCGCGCTCAGGCTGTCGAGCACGTGCGCCGCCTCGACGACATCGCCCTTGCGACGAAACGCTTCCTCCGCTTCGCGATAATACCGCTCGGCCTGCTGCGGCTTGCCGGTTTCGCGATACACATCCGCGATGTTGGCCAGCATGCCGCCGATGGCAGGATCGCCGTCCGCGCGCATCAGCTGCACCCCACGTTCGAGCATGCGCAGCGCATTGCCGTAATCGCCGATCCGGCGCAGTGCGCTGCCCACGTTCTTCAGCTGTTTCGCGGTCGCCGCGCGGTCGCCGTGCGCTTCGGCCATCGCCAGCGCGCATTCGAAATGACCCAACGCATCGGCGATGTGCTCCTGGCGGTACGCCAGCACGCCGCGACGCCGGATCCATTCGTATCGCTTGGTCATGTCGTCGCTGTCGACGAGCTGCATCGCGGCACAGCCGAGGGCGGCGCTGGCCTCCCCGTAATGGCCGATCTTCATCTGCGTATCGGCCAACGCATGCAGCGCATCGGGTGTGGCTGCCGCAGCCGTCCCGAAGCGTCGCTGGCAGCTCGCAGGTTCCGGCAACGTGCCGCGATCAATGACCGCACAGCGGGGAACGGGTGCGGCATGCGCCGTCTGGATGGCACATGACATCGCCAGCAAAACCAGAAAATCCAGTTCGCATCGCCTCCTCAAGCTGCGCCTCCCTGCAAGCGACTGGCTTTTTCCTGAAGGCCGATGCTAGCACCATGCTTGCACCTGTCGTGGCTCTATCAGCCGCCGGCGCCACTGCCCCCATCACCACCACCCGAGGGCAAGGGAGCTGGACTTTTCGGCCGTCGTGTCCTGCGCGGGCAGTCAGTGTCGTCGGTGATCGCCAAGGGTTAGCTGGATGGCCGGCAGGGCTCGATCATCATGACGCTGCAGTATTCCGAGATTATGGCTTTGACTTGGACCGCACAGATGGCTTCCGATCCGGCCACGATCTGGACGATGTCCATTTGGTGCGACGCCAGCAGCGCGGTCCATGACCTGTGTTCGGCCGCAACCAGCTGCGGGGCGCATGCGGCCAGAAAGAAAACAACGATGAATCGACAACGTGAAACCCTTTCCATCCATCGCTCCAGTCATGTTGCGGTGGGTGGCCCCATCCGTGCGGCCCTTGCCCATCCAGACAAGTCTCAGTACGGATGGAAACGTGGCCGGACGCAGGCGCCCGGCGACGGATTGCGGCCTTACTTCTTCGGCATGTCTTTCTTGCGCAGCGGATCGGTGATCAGCACCAGCTCGCCCACCGCCGCGTCATAAGCGTCGGCCTGATGCGCCTCGCGGATGCGCTTGACCTGATCCAGCAGCACCGTCGCAACGTCGGCGGTATCGCCGTCGGTTTCGCTGTGCACCGCCAGTTCGAAATGCTGGTGCATCACGCCGGAGAACGGCGAGGTGCAGGAACACGGGTGCATCGAGACCAGCGTGTAGCCGAAATTGTTGACAGCATTGTTGATATCCGCCTGCAGTGCGCTGTTGCACGCGGCCTAGGTCGAATACGGACCGACGACCGAACCCGAGCCGTTGGCGTAATCAGCGGTGCCGAAATAACCGCCACCGCTGCCGACCACTGGCGCGGCATGGGCGTTGCCCATCGCGGCGAGCGCTAGGCCCAGGCCAAGACACACTGCATGTAGTTTGTTCATGTATGGAATTCCTCTGTTGAACGACATTCTGTTGAACAACATTCTGTTGAACAACATTCTGTTCAACGACATGGATCGGTCGCGGGCATCCTGTCCGCACCGACGTACTCTCGCAGCGAACGATTCGCGGCGTCCCGCTCGCTGCGGGCGGGGTGAATCCACACTAGGCAGCGCCCAGCCTGCTGGCCAGTACGAACCCGGGCGAATCCGGGAACGTCCTGGTCGTTTTCGCCATGCCATCGGCCAAAGCGCAGCGGCGAGCGGCGGCGGCGCGCACAACCCGGAATCGAAGAATCAACTACTTGCGAGGATTTCAGCCCGGGTTCTCCCCGCGATCCCCGTGGCATCGGCCATGCGTGCGGACGTAGACTGCTCGAGGACATTCAGACATCGGACAACCCCATGCGGAACGGTTTCGCTATAGCGCTCAGCCTCGGTCTATTGGCGTCGTCATCGGCCATCGCCCACGACACCCTGCGGGCCAAATGGTGTCCCGCCGGCACGACGGTCGTCACGGTCGGGACGTTCGACCTCACGCCCTCCGCCCAGGTCAACTACCGCACGCAGCACCTCAGCGACGGCCAAGTGCTGGGCAGCGAATGCAACGACATGAAACCTGCGGCATCGTCGACGACTGGTTCTGGGCCAACGAAGCCGCCCATAAAGCCTGCACCGGCCAGCAGCTTAAAAAACGGGCAGTCCACACCGGCGATGCCCTTAATCTCCCATCACGCCGCCTTACCATAGATATCCGAACCGATAGTTGTCATCGTTCAATCGCGATTCGGTGGGCACAAAGCCCAATGGAATGGACTCCTCCCACTGATACGGCATCTAGTGCAGTGTTTTACCCTGTTTGAAACATTTTCAACGAGGCCCGTCCGCGTATCACTTTCTGCAGAATACCATTGGCCTTGGCAGGCTAGACAAAGGGCTTAGACTTCTCGTTGTAAGCGGCGATGTAGCCCTCGATTGCCTAGGTGAGCTCAGCGACACTCTGAAACACTCCGCGTCGCAGACGATCAACGGTGATGCTGCGGAAAAGCTGTTCAACCATTTTCACCCATGAGCCCGATGTTGGCATGAAATTCACGTGAAAACGATGGTGTTTTTCGATCAATCTGCCGCAAAAAACGCCAGCCGCTCTTTGTGCCGATAACGTGTCTTGCGGTCGGCAATCAACGTGCCATCGTGGACATTGAGCGCCGCGAACAATGTCGTGGTGCCGTGACGCTTGTAGTAGTGGGTCATGCTTGCGCCCCGCCCTCGATTCATCGGTAGTCCCAGCCGTATCCGGTCCAACGCTTGAATTTGGCTTTTCTCATCGCAGCACAACACCAGAGCATGCTCCGGCGGCGACAGATACAAGCTGACAATCGCTTCTAATTTCTCGGAGAATTATGGGTCGTTCGACAGCTTGAACGACTCCACCCGGTGTGGTTTGAGTCCATGAGCACGCCATCTCCGCAGTATCGTGCTATCGCTCACACCCGCATGCGCCGCCAAGGTGCGCGTGCTCCAGTGTGTCCGGTTCGCAGGCGTGGGATTCGTGGTCAGTCGCACGATTTCCTGTGCTTTTCCAGCATCTATCTTGAGTGGCCGACCACCTCGCGGAAGATCTTTCTTCAGCGCCTCCACGCCGCCTTCCACTAAACGTGCTCGCCAACGCGCCACAGGGTGTCGCGTGGTTCCCAGTTCGGCCGCTATGGCCTGATTTGTTCCACCTTCCGCCGCAGCCAAGATGATCTGTGCTCGCGCTCGCCAATGGATGCTGACCGTGTGCGAGCAAATCTATTGATTCAAAACATGACGCTGGCTGTCCTCCAGGATAATCGTTCGCTTCACGTCATTCATCCAAGCTCACGATGGCAGATATGACAGCGCTCAAGTGAAATGATTCATTATTTACGAAGCAGCACACTAGCCAGCGGTTGCGCCTGTGCCTCAGCCTGTGATATTCAGTGTCCTGCGCCGGTAACCGGCGGTTTTTCCGCAACAGGCATTGTCGAAGGACTCATGTCCTCCATTCCAGAACACCTCAGTCCCGGCCTCTTCGTCGTCCGACCGTTAGCCGCAACGGCCAAGGCCAACGGGCTGGCGCGCTTGGAAGGCAAGGCCAGCGTCAAGCCTCTGGACGGGCGAACACCCGGCTGGGTGGTGAAACTGAACAAATTACCGAAGACCGCCCGCGCCGGCTGGAACAGCCTGCACCGGCTGCTCGGCGCCGGCTATCAGGTGCTGCCAGCCATCGTGGACGAGGCCGGGCAGTGTCGTTATCCGACCGGACTGCTGTCGCTGCGCTTCGAAGGCGACACCAGCGAGCAGGCGCTGCAGAGCGTCGCCGACACTTATGGCCTGGAGTACGTCGGCCGCGCCAAGTTCACCCGCCAGCAGGCGCTGTTCCGCCCGGCCGACAGCAGTGACGTGTTCCTGCCCGACGTCAGCGGCAAGATCGAACACGACGGGCAGGTCGAAGCTGTCTGGTTCGATGCCGAAAGCGCCTACTCGCGCGGTTGAATCTCCCTTTTCCTTACAGGATGTGAGGCTGTCATTTGAATAACGCCATCGTCGCCCCCGCGACGCTTGTACCCGTCGCCGAAGTCGCCACCCGCTCCGACGTGGGCGTGCGTATGGCCAGCGGCGAATGGATCGATCTCGACCCGATGCCGCTCACCCTCGAAGCCGTGTCCGGCCAGACCATCGCGCGGCTGTCGGGCTCGCCCGGCGCGGCCATGGTCACCGGCCGGGTGATGCGCGCCGCGCAGGCGTTCTTCGCGGTGCCCAGCAAAAGCGCTGCGGTCGCGCCTGCGGCCAGCCGTTCCAAATCGGCGACGAAAGTCCTGGGCGGCGTACTCGAACGCAAGACGATCACCGCGTACATGGATCGCGAAAGCCGGCTGATGCGGATCCTGTACAAAGAAATCGTGCTCCGCTTCAAACCGCAGGTACCGCTGAAGACGCGTAATGCCATCCTTCGCGACAGCGGGCTGACGCTGCACGCGCGCAATCCCAGCATTCCGGAGCAGATGATCCTGAGCGACACCGCGATGCTGCATCCCGGCGCAGAGCTGGTGCGGCTGGCGGCAAAACTGTCGAACCTCGACGAAGTGGCGTTCGCTGCGCCCAACTTTGTGTCGCAGTTCCGCCGCAGCGCGCCGGCCGCCGCGCACACGCCGTCATCGAAGCAGTGGCATCTGCGTCTGGTCGGTGCGGGCAAGGCTTGGCAGAGCACCCTCGGCAAGCGCGCGATCACCATCGCGGTGCTGGACGACGGCATCGATGTCGAACACCCGGAACTGCGCGGCAACGTGCTGCGCAATCCCGATCCGGACGAACCTCGCGATCTCTGCGGCCGCGATTTCTATCTGCCCGACGACGACGGCGACCATTTCAACCCGCGTCCGAAACGCTTCCGTACGCCGTTCGACGACGTGAGCGGCAACGATATCCACGGCACGGCCTGCGCGGGCGTGGCGGTGGGCCGCGGCCCGCACAGCTACGGCATGGCGCCGAACTGCCGGCTGCTGCCGGTGAAGATCTTCCACGCCGACGATCTGGCCAGCGAAAGCCAGGTGGCCGACGCAATCCGCTACGCCGCCGCGTTCGCCGACGTGATCTCGTGCTCGTGGGGCGGCGCCAAGAGCCCCGACATCGAATTCGCATTGCAGGACGCGCGCCGGATCGGCCGCAAGGGCCGCGGCGCGGTCGTGGTCTGCGCGACCGGCAACGAAGAGAAGAAACAGCATGTCAATTACCCGGCCTCGGACCCGAACGCCATCGCGGTCGGTGCCTCCACCGATGCAGACGAACTGGCCTCGTATTCCAACGGCGGCGCGCAGGTCTGCGTGGTCGCGCCCTCGAACGGCGGCAGCCGCGGCATTTTCACCACCGACGTGTCGATCGCTGGCCGCGGCTTCAACGCCGGCGATGTCGCCGACGGCGACGCGGACGGCCTGTTCACCAACGGCTTCAGCGGCACCTCGGCGGCGACGCCGCTCGTCGCCGGCCTCTGCGGTCTACTGCTGTCGCTGAAGCCGGGCATGACCGCCGAAGACGTGCGCGCGGCGCTGATCGCCAGCGCGAAGAAGATCGGCCCGGCCACGGCGTACAAAGCCAACGGACATTCAAACAAGTTCGGCTACGGTCGTATCGACGCTGCGAAAGCCGTGGCGCATGTAAAGGCGTTGAAGGCGAAAG
>JAYUIZ010000156.1:0-8635 GCA_043765595.1 Lysobacter sp.
TGAGATTGTAGGCTCTGCGGTTAGTCGGGAGGATATCTGCGGGCGAGTTCAAGTCGTAGCCCTGCTGGGTCCCTTCCAATACGGCCGCGAAGCCGATCGGCCCAGCCGGGAGTTCGAACAGATCGCCGCTCAGCACGAAGCTGCCTTGGGTGGCCCAAGAGTGCGATTCGTATTTGAGGGTGGTCGACAGCGAGCGGTATTCCTGCGGCGTCAGCGGCCGGTAGAAACGATCCAGATTGATCAGGTATCGCGCCGTGCCGGTGGTGTTCAGGCGCGGGCCGAAGAAGAAGTCCGTCACCGCTGAGCCGTCCAGACGCGGACGGGTACGGTCGGCATAGTAATCGGCGCGACCGAGCGTGAAGTCCCAATCGAAACGATCACCGAGGCTGCCGCGCAGACCGACGGCGAAGTCGGCGGATTTTTCGTTGAACTTCTGGTTGGTGTTTTCGATGCCGCCGTATTCCTGCGGCGTGAAGATGCGTTGGACCTGGACGTTGCCGTTGATGCCGGGGTTGGTCGCGAAGAAGGTGGCGGTGACGCCGGCGCCATCGGTGTGCGGCCCATTGATGAATTCGACGCCGCCACTCAGCTCGGACTTGGAGTGGAACGCAGTCAGGCTAGCCCACGCTTCCATGCCGTTGTCGAACTGCCAAGTGCCATACAGATAGCCGGACAGATCGTTGTTACCGTTGGAGATGGTCTGATAGCCGACGTCCTTGAAATATCCGCAGGCTTGACCCTGGTTATATGGCGTGCCGCGCAATGAAGCTGGCGTCGCGGTATTGGTATATAGCGTGCGAAACGTCCAATCGACGTACTCGCCGCCGAATCGGGCGCAAGCGCCTGCCGGTGGTGCGATGAAGGTGTTGGGAGTGTTGGCGGGCAAGCCGACGCGATTGATGCGGAGCGTGCCTGCCGGTTGAATGCCCAGAACGGCTGGAGGCAGTGGATTGTCCTCACGCGAATCCATGAAATCGCGCTGATAAGCATAGACCGGCTCGTCGGCGAAATACTGGAGCGCATAGGTCAGGCTCCAGTTGTCGCCAGTCTTGCCGCCGACCCACTGCAAATCGGCAAAGTCGCCGCCGCCGTTGGTGCTGGTGCCGCCGCGGATTTTGAACACATCGCCTTCATAGTTCTTCTTCAGGACGATGTTCACGACGCCGGCTACGGCGTCGGAGCCGTAGATCGCCGAGGCGCCGCCGCTGAGGATTTCGATGCGCTCGACTGCT
Source organism: Lysobacter sp. (assembly GCA_043765595.1). GTDB lineage: Bacteria > Pseudomonadota > Gammaproteobacteria > Xanthomonadales > Xanthomonadaceae > Lysobacter_I. The sequence goes on from JAYUIZ010000156.1 coordinate 1,233, forward strand.
GCGGTCGGGATGTTGCCGAAATTCTGGAAATTGCTCTGACCGTTGTACGGGAACGGATAGTCGGCAGCGCGACGACCGTTGACCAGCAGCAGAGTGCGGCCGGGACCCAGCCCGCGCAGATCGACGGGGCTGCCATTGGGCGTGAAACCGCCGGCTGAGTTCAGCTCGTTCTGCACCGAACCCGCATTCTGCGTGATGCTGTTGAGCGTATCGGCAACGCTCAAGAAACCTTCTTTTTCGAGCTGCGCGCTCGAAATGATGGTGACCGGCGACGGGCCTTCGACTTCAGCGCGCTTGATGCGGCTGCCAATTACCTGGATGCGATCGAGATTTCCAGTTTCTTTCTCTTGGGCGGAAGTCTTGGCCTCGTCTTTTTCTTCGTCCGTGGTGCCGCTGGTGTCCTGGGCCAACGCTATGCCCGAAATGAGGAACGATGCCAGAATGGCGGATGTAAGTTGGCTGCGCCGCAGGAGGCGCGGATTGCGAAAAGTCATTGATATCCCCGGTTTCAAGTCGTTAACGAGATCGAGACGACAACAAAGTGGCTGTCGCCTGCCATCCGAACTTAACATGGCTTTAACGTGCTTGTCATGTGGGTTTGGCTGGATTCATGTTGTAACCCGGCGGTTAGCGCGGTAAACCCTATAGATTGTGACAGGCACCGCAGCCGCCGCCTGGGCTGGCTGCGGCGGGCGCTGACGGCCACAATGGCGGCATGAATACGCCCACGCTCCCCAGCACCCTTCGAATCCCGTCCCACGCAGTCCAGCCGAATCTGTCGCCGCTGCCCCGGATCCGCAACATCATCGCGATCGGTTCGGGCAAGGGCGGGGTCGGCAAATCGACCACGGCCACCAATCTGGCGGTGGCCCTGGCCGATCTGGGCGCCCGGGTCGGCCTGCTGGATGCCGATATCTACGGCCCCAGCATTCCGACCATGCTGGGTGTGTCGGGCCGCCCAGACAGCCCCGATGGCAAATCGATCATTCCGATGCGCGCCCACGGCATCGAAACCATGTCGATCGGATTTCTGGTGGAGCAGGACACACCGATGATCTGGCGCGGCCCGATGGCGACCTCGGCCCTGACCCAACTGTTGAACGAAACCCGCTGGGGCGGAGACGGCGATGAAGGCCTAGACATTCTGGTGGTGGATCTGCCGCCGGGCACCGGCGACATCCAGCTGACGCTGGCACAGAAGATTCCGGTCGCCGGTGCGGTCATCGTTACGACGCCGCAGGACGTGGCGACGCTGGACGCGCGCAAGGCGCTGAAAATGTTCGAGAAAGTCGAGGTGCCGGTGCTGGGGTTGATCGAGAACATGGCCCAGCACGTGTGCTCGAACTGCGGCCATATCGAACACCTGTTCGGCAGCGGAGGCGGCGAGCGCATGGCCGCGACCTATGGCCTGCCGCTATTGGGCTCACTGCCGCTGGAGATCGCGATCCGCGAGCAGGGCGATGCGGGCGTGCCGGTGGTGCGCTCGCATCCGGATTCGCACGCGGCCGAGGCCTACCGCAACGTGGCCAAGCGGCTTCTGGATGAACTGGAGAAGCGGCCGCGGCTGCGCGGCGGGATCGGCGCGAGTCTGGTTTGAATCCGGCTGCGACGCATAGAATGCCGGCCTGAACGCCTCCTCCGAACGAAAACGGGCTCCGTCGAGCCCCGGGAACGACTGCATGAGTATCAAGAGCGACCGTTGGATCCGCCGTATGTCCGAACAGCACGGCATGATCGAGCCGTTCGAGCCCGGGCAGGTCAAGCATGCCGCCGACGGTCAGCGGATCGTCAGCTACGGCACTTCCAGCTACGGCTACGACGTGCGCTGCTCGCGTGAGTTCAAGATCTTCACCAACATCAACTCGACGATCGTCGACCCGAAGCATTTCGATCCGGGCAGCTTTGTCGATATCGAGAACGACGTCTGCATCATTCCGCCGAATTCCTTCGCGCTGGCGCGCACGATCGAATATTTCCGCATTCCCCGCGACACGCTGGTGGTGTGCCTCGGCAAAAGCACCTATGCGCGCTGCGGCATCATCGTCAACGTCACCCCGCTGGAACCCGAGTGGGAAGGGCATGTCACCCTGGAATTCAGCAACACCACGCCGCTGCCTGCGCGCATCTACGCCAATGAAGGCGTGGCGCAGATGCTGTTCTTCCAGTCCGATGAAGTCTGCGAGACCTCGTACAAGGATCGCGGCGGCAAATACCAGGGCCAGACCGGCGTGACGCTGCCGCGCACCTGACGCGGTTTTCTCCTGAAAAACATACAAATAAAGAGAACACGATGGATCAGCAGAACAACCCGTATCGTGCGCCAGACGCCGCCATCGTCGACATCGGTCGGGATACCGAGCTGGCCGGGCGTGCAGAGCGTCTGGCCGCGGCCATCATCGACGTGATCATCCTGCTGGCCATCCTGTTGCCGGTCATGTTCTTCGGTGGCTACTTCAGCCAAGTGATGGATACGACGACCAGCGGCCGGCCCATGTCGCTGATGACGGAACTGGCGTGGGGGCTTGTCAGCCTAATCGCATTCTTCGCGATCCAGGCCTATCCGCTGCACGCGACGGCGCAGACCTGGGGCAAGCGCGTGCTCAAGATGCGGATCGTCGGTCTGGATGGCCAGCGCTTGTCGTTCGGACGATTGATCGCGCTGCGCTATCTGTCGATGCAGGGCGTCGGGCTAGTGCCGGTGATAGGGCCGCTGCTGTCGATCGTGAATGTGCTGTTGATCTTCCGCGCGGATCACCGCTGCGGCCACGATCTGATTGCCGGAACCAAAGTCGTCAAGGCGTGATCGAGGTTGTCGTTGGAATCGCATACCTATGCGCCGCTCGGCGCATCGACGAGCATGCATCGATGAGCATGCATCGATGAGCACCCGCGCATGAACCCGCTCGAACGCATCTACGACCACTTGCGCCATTCCCGCCTGCTGGAAGCCGAGCAGGCACTCGCGCCGCTGCTCTTGCAGACGCCGCGCGATCCTGCCGTGCATCGCGCCCACGCCGTCTTGGCGCAAAGCGCCGGACGCAACGATCAGGCGCTGCAGGCAATGCGTACCGCGGTCGCGCTCGCGCCGGATGCGGTTCCGCTGTTGATGGAATTCGGCCAGTTCCTGGCCTCGACCGGGCATGCGGACGAATCGGTGGAGACATTCCGTCGGGTCGCGACCCTGCAACCTGCATCGCCGGAAGCGTGGTATTTCCTCGGCATGGCCCTTTACACCGCGCGCCGCGACGCCGATGCGCTGCCCGCGTTTCAGCAGGCCCACGCGCTGGCCCCTGAGCAGTCGCAGATCGCGCGTGCGCTGGCCGAGACCGAATACGCACTTGAACACCATGCCGCAGCCTTGGCGATGTACGAGCGCCTCGCTGGACAGGCCGCGCCCGGGCAGTCAATCGATGCGGGATTGCTGCTGCGGCTGTCGCAGTGCCGGCGCAAGATCGGCGCAGTGATGCAGGCCCTGGATACAGTGCGGGAAGGCCTGCAGCGGTTCGCGGACGACGCCATGCTGTGGCTGGAACTCGGTTGGGTGCAGGAAGATCTGGGCGATGCCGCGCAGGCGCAGGAGGCGTATGCGCGTGCGCACGCGCTGCAGCCGGAGTGGGGCGATCCGTTGGCCGCATTGATCGCGCTGCTGCGCGCGCAGACGCCGCAAACACTGGTGGACGAAGCTGAGACATTAGTTGCGAAGGCGTCGGTCCCCGAACATCAGCGGGCCTATCTGCACTACGTCCTGGGCAAGCGCGACGACGCGCGCGGCGCCTACGCCGAAGCGGCGCGGCACTGGTCAAGCGCGAATGTGCTGCGGCGGCGCGTCGACGGCGGTTTCGACCGCGCGGAATACTCGGCGAATATCGATGCGACCATCGAAGCGCTGACCGCGGATTTGCTGCACGCGCGCCATGCCGATGCGCTGCGCGACGCGCGTCCGGTCTTCGTGCTGGGGATGCCGCGCAGCGGAACCACGCTGGCCGAACAGATCCTCGCCGCGCATCCGCAGGCCTACGGTTGCGGCGAGTTGACTGGAATGGTAACGATCGCGCAGGACGCGTTCGCCCAGACCGGCCTGCGCTGGCCGCAGGACGCGGCGCGTTTCGACGCCGCATGGGCGCATCGCCAGGCATCCGGATACCTGCAGCTCGCTTGTGCCGCGGCCGATGGCGCAGCGCGCCTGATCGATAAGCAACCTTATAATTTCTTGCACGTCGGCCTGATTGCGATGCTGTTCGCCGACGCGCGCATCGTCTGGTGCCGACGCGATCCGCGCGATATCGCGCTATCGATCTTCAGCGAAAGTTTTATTCCGCTGGCGACCTATGCCACCGATATCGACGACGTCCGCTTCTTCATCCGCGAGCAGGAACGGTTGATGCGCCACTGGCAGTCGGTGTCGCCGCTGCCTATCCTCGAACTGCAGTACGAAATGATGGTGGCCGATACCGAAGCGCAGATCCGGCGATTGATCGATTTCGCCGGGCTGCCGTGGGACGAGCGCTGTCTGGATTTCCACAGCAGCGGACGCTCGGTGCAGACGCTCAGCCGCTGGCAGGTGCGCCAACCGATGCACACCAAATCCGTGGGCCGCTGGCGCAATTATTCGCAGTGGTTCAGTGCGGATTGATCGCGCGCGCATCGGTCGGCGGGTTGTGTTTCAGTGCGTCGCCCCGGCGACGATTCGGCGGTCCCTGCGGGTGCGCAATGCGGTTTCGATCATGATGTTCAACCCGGCGACCACGATGCCCAGCGACAGGCCTGGTGCGCCCGGGTGTCCCGCGGCCTGCTCGGGCAGATAAGGAATGTGCACGAAGCCGCCGCGGATACCCTGGCGGAGTTGTTCGTCTTCCGCCAGCGCATGCATCAGCGCATAAAACACGCGGTTGCAGACGAAAGTGCCGGCGGTCTGCGAAATCCCTGCGGGAATATCGGCTTCGCTTAGCGCGGCGAACATGGCCTTGATCGGCAACGTGGAGAAATAGGCGGCCGGGCCACCGCGCACGATGGGCTTGTCTACCGGCTGCGCGCCATCGTTGTCGGCGATGCGCGCGTCGTCGATATTGATCGCGACCCGCTCAAGCGACATCTGCGAACGTCCGCCTGCTTGGCCGACACAGACGACCAGTTCCGGCGCGTGTCTGCGGATCGCGGCGCGCAGCACGCGCGGGCCGCGCGCGAACGAAGTCGGCAGTTGCACCGCGACGATACTGCGGCCGGCGATGGTTGAACCGTGCAGCGTTTCGACCGCGAGCCAGCTCGGATTGAGGCTTTCGCCGCCGAACGGATCGAAGCCGGTCAGCAGGACGGTGCGCGGACGCGACTTCGGTATCGGCATGGCTCAGCGCAGCGAGATGACGTAGATCAGCAGGATATTGCAAGCCAGCAGCAGCGCGCCGGTGCGCCACTGTGCGCGGATCACGGCGTACGGATCCTTCAACTCCAGCAGTGCGGCTGGGACCAGATTGAAGTTGGCCGCCATCGGCGTCATCAGCGTGCCGCAGTAGCCGGACAGCATGCCGATGGCCGCCAGCGATGCGGCGTCGGCGCCGTGCAGGGTCACCAGCAGCGGCAGTGCGATGCCAACGGTCATCACCGGAAACGCGGCGAACGCATTGCCCATGATGATGGTGAACAGCGCCATGCCCAGCGCGTAGGCCACGACGACCAAGAATGCATTCTCGACCGGGATCACCGCGCGCACCACGCCTGCGACCGCCTGGCCGACGCCAGCGGCGTCGAACACGCTGCCCAGCGCCGCCAGCAGCACCGGAAGCAGCGCCGCCCAGCCGATGGCATCGACCAGCCGACGCGATTGCTCCACCGCGCTGGCCGGGCTTTGCCGGGTAATGCCGCAGGTCACCGCGAGTGCGATCACGCACGCGACGGCCAACGAACTCAGAGTCATGCTGTTGGCGTTGTCGAAGAGCGGCTGGCCGCCGACGCTGATGTGTTTGAACGATAGCGTCCCAAACACGGTGATCGCGGGAATCAGCAGTGCGGGAATGAACAGGCGATTGCCGAGGCGCGCGGCTTCGCTGCGTTTTTCGTCGGCGCTGGTTTCGTCGTAGCGGCCGGTGCGCAGGCCGCCCAGGCCGGCAAGCAGCGCGATCAGCACTACGCAGCCGCCGACGACGCGCACCGGCATGTGTTCGGCCGCGAACAACAGCAGGGCGAGCAGCGCCCAGAACAATGCCGTGGTGTGTCGACGCGGATTCGCGCTGTCGCGGAGGCCGCGCCAGGCCAGCGATGCGAAATAGACACCCAGCAGCCAGTAGACAGCGGTCATGCCCATCATTCGGGCACGCGCTCGTTCGTCGCCGTGATGTCGGTTTGCGCAAGCCGCGCGATCATCGCGCGTTCGAAACGCATGATCCGCCATGCGTGGATCACGAACGCACAGATCGCGGTCGGAATGCCCCACAGCGCGATCTGGATCGGTTCCAGCGCGATGCCCTTGTCGCCCAGCACGCTCTGGATCAACAGCACCGCGCCGAACGCGATGAAGATGTCTTCGCCGAAGAACAGGCCGACGTTGTCGGTGGCCGCCGACATCGCGCGGATGCGTTCGCGTTCGGCCTGCGGCAGCTCGCCGTGCGCGGTTTCGGCGGCGGCTTCGGCCATCGGCGCGAGCAAGGGGCGCACCGCCTGCGGGTGGCCTCCGAGGCTGGTGAGCCCGGCCGCCGAACTCACCTGGCGCATCAACAGATAAGCCACCAGCAGTCGCGCAGTGGTCGCGCCGCGCAGGCGCGCGATCCACGCCTGCGCGTGTTCCTTCAATCCGTGGCGTTCCAACAGGCCGATCACCGGCAGCGCGATCAGGAACAACAGCAGGAAACGTTTGTCCGTGAAGGCCTTGCCGAGGATGTCCAGCACTTGTAACGGCGACAGGTTCGCGGCGAGGCCGGTGATGAAGCCGGCCACCACAACCACCAGCGCCGGATTCAGGCGCAGCACGAAGCCGAGCACGACCGCGAGTACGCCGATCAGCGGCCAGTAGTTGATGAGCGTGGTGTTAATGAGCGTGCTGTTGAGGAGCGTGCTGTTAATGAGGATGCTGTTGATGAGCATGGTTTCCATCAGTGCTGCGCGCCGGTTCCGGCAGTGTAGGGAAGAATGTCCACGCCATCGGCCGCCAGACCCTCGCGTAACGCGCGGGCGAACGTCGCTGCGTCGTCGCGGTCGCCGTGCAGGCAAAGCGTGTCGGCGCGCAGCGGCAGCAGCATCCCTTCGCCGCTGCGCACCTGCGTATGCAGCGCCAGCATGCGCGCCTGCGCGAGCGCGGCTTCCAGCGTGTCGAGTACTGCGCCCGACGTACCGCGCGGCAGCAGGCGTGCGTCGTTGCCGTAGCCGCGTTCGGCGAACACTTCATGCGCCACACGCAGTCCGCCAGCGTCGCC
>JAYUIZ010000157.1:0-8627 GCA_043765595.1 Lysobacter sp.
TTCGTCTCCTGCACGCAGAGCACATCGGCGTCCTGCGCGCGGAACCAGTCGAAGAATCCCTTGGTGGCCGCGGACCGCAGGCCGTTGGCGTTGAAGCTGATAATGCGCATGAAAACCGGAGTGGCCGTGTCGGAACGGGATCGGGCAAGAGTAACGGATTCGTGCCGGCTTGCATGGCCGGCGGAGATGCGTCCGGGCCGGCTGGCGACCACGGGTTTATCATCGCTGCCTCCCCGCCGCGACGCACGCCCGTGACCGACCACCGCAGCCGTTTCCTGCAGCTCGCGCTGCGCGTCGAAGCCCTGCGCTTCGGCGAATTCACCCTCAAGTCCGGGCGCATCAGCCCGTATTTCTTCAATGCCGGGCGCTTCGACTCGGGCGCTGCGCTGTCCACGCTGGCCGCGTGTTACGCCGATGCGGTGAATGCGGCGGGGCTTGGCTTCGACCTGCTGTTCGGGCCGGCCTACAAGGGCATTCCGCTGGCGACAGCGCTGGCCTGCGAATACGCCCGGCGCGGCCGCGACCTGCCGCTGGCGTTCAATCGCAAGGAAGCCAAGACCCACGGCGAGGGCGGCACCCTGATCGGCGCACCGTTGGCGGGCAAGCGGGTGCTGATCGTGGACGATGTGATCACCGTCGGCACCGCGATCCGCGAGGCGCTGGCGCTGATCCGCGAGGGCGGCGGCATCCCGGCGGGGATCGCGATCGCGCTGGACCGGCAGGAAATCGCCGTCGAAGGCAACGCATACGACGGCCACGCGCACGACAGCTTTGAGCTATCGGCGGCGCAGGCGGTCGTCGCCGAATCGGGAATTCCCGTGATCGCGGTCGCAAGTCTGGACGATCTGCTTGCATTCGCGGGCGAAAGCGCCGAACTTCTCGGCCAGCGCGAGCGACTGTTGGCCTACCGGGCCCGGTACGGTTGCCGCGCGTCCACCCAGAACGCGCCGACCGGGGGGTAGGCCTGAGATGCTTCCGCGAATGATCCCTGCGCTGATCCCTGCGCGACGCCTGCCGCCCGCGATGTCGAATCGCCGGTGGCTGACCTTGCTCGCCGTCGGTCTGGCGCTGGGCGTGGCTTCGGTCGCGGGCGCCCAGCAGAAACCCAAGGAACGGAAACTCTATTGCTGGGACGAAGGCGGGCGCCGGGTCTGCAGCGACGCACTGCCGGCGTCGGCGGTGGGCCGCCAGCGCACCGAGTTCGATCCGAAAACCGGCACCAGCGTAAACCGGATGGCCCGCGAAATGACCCCGGACGAGCGCGAGCGCGCCGCCGTCGAGGAGGAAGCCCGCCGCATTGAGGCCCAGCGCTCGCGGCGCGAGATGGCGATGGTGGTCTCCTACGACAATGAGGAAGACCTGAAGCGTTCCTTCGGCAACCGCTTCGAACTGGTCGAGGAGTCGCTGAAGGGTTCCGAATTGGCGTTGATCAACCTGCATACCAGCCTGCTCAGCCTGCTGCGACAGGCGAATGCGCTGGAGCTGGAATCCAAACCGGTCGGCAAGGTGCTGCGCAACAAGATCCTCAACCAGCACGCCGAGCTGCAGGGGCTGCGGGCGCTGAAGCAGCGCCAGGAAACCGAACGCGCGGCGCTGAATGCCGAGTTCCAGGAAGCGCTGGCGCGCTATCGCGTGCTCAAAGGCGCACCGCAGGGCACCGCCGCGGCGCCTGTACCCACACCTGTCGCCGGCGGCTGATCGATACGCCGGGGGCGTTACGCTTCCCGGCACAAAGTGCCAGCTGAAAACTGCCAGCTGAAAACTGCCGGCTTGCAGCCTGTTCGGATTCTCGGGGCCTGTTTGAAATCTCTGCGCTCTCGCGACGGCAACCACGAAAACGCATTTCATCCCATGTAGAGCGGACGTCAGTCCGCTGCCGTTCGTCCTTCAATCGCAGGAACAGCGGACTGACGTCCGCTCTACAAGGCTGTGCTCAGAACGGCAGGACCAGATCCGGCTTCTGCTGCAGCAGGCGCTCGCGGAACAACGCCTGGATCCGCGCCAGCGCCTCGGCGTTGTCGGCATCGAAACGCAGCACCAGCACCGGCGTGGTATTGGACGCCCGCACCAGGCCCCAGCCATCCGGCCAGTCCACGCGCAGACCGTCGATGGTGGACTGCCGGCCGCCCTCGAAGAACGCGCCCTCGCGGAACTGTTCCACGAAAGCGTGCGGATCGCCGCCGGGGGCATCGACTTTGATTTCGGGCGTCGACACGCCCTTGGGCAGCGCATGCAGCACGTCGTCCGGCAGCTCCGGCGCGGTCGCCAGGATTTCCAGCAGCCGCGCGGCCGCGTAAATGCCGTCGTCGAACCCGTACCAGCGCTCGGCGAAGAAGAAGTGGCCGCTCATCTCGCCGGCCAGCTCCGCGCCGGTCTCGCGCATCTTGGCCTTGATCAGCGAATGCCCGGTCTTCCACATCAGCGGGCTGCCGCCGTGGCGGAGGATGTGCGACGACAGGCGGCCGGTGCATTTCACATCGTAGACGATCATCGCGCCCGGGTTGCGCTCCAGCACGTCGGCCGCGAACAGCATCAGCAGCCGGTCGGCGTAGATGTTCTCGCCATCGCGGGTGACCACGCCCAAGCGGTCGCCGTCGCCGTCGAACGCGATGCCCAGGTCGGCATCCAGGCGCTGCACCATTTTGATCAGATCCTGCAGGTTGTGCGGCTCGCTGGGGTCGGGGTGATGGTTGGGGAAGGTGCCGTCGATCTCGCAGTACAGCTCCTCGACCTCGGCGCCGATGGCTTCGAGCACGCGCGGGCCGATCTCGCCGGCAACACCATTACCGGCGTCCACCACCACCTTGAGCCGCCGCCCGAGCTGCACGTCCGAGGCGATGCGCTGGACGTAATCGGCGCTGATGTCGGTCTCGCTAAGGCTGCCGGGGGCCGCAGCCACGTGCAGACGGCTCTCGGCGACGCGTGCATGCAGATCGGTGATCGCCTCGCCGTACAGCGTTTCGCCGCCGATCACGATCTTGAAGCCGTTGTAGTCCGGCGGGTTGTGGCTGCCGGTGACCGAAATGCAGCAGCCGGTGCGCAGGTGAAACGCGCCGAAGTAGATTACCGGTGTCGGCGCCATGCCGATGTCGATCACGTTCACGCCGGCCTTGCGCAGACCGGCGACCAGGCCCTCGACCATCTCTGGGCCAGACAGCCGGCCGTCGCGACCAACGACGATGTCGCGCAAGTCCTTCTCGTGCATCAGCGAACCCACCGCATGGCCGATCAGTTCGGCCACGTTGCGGTCCAGGGTGCTGCCGACCACGCCGCGGATGTCATAAGCGCGGAAGATGCTGCTGTCGATCAGCACCGGGTTCGCCTTCGGCTGCTCGCGGATCTCCAGCGTCGGCGCGGCGGCGGCATCGCTGGCCTCGTTGGCCACCGCCTCCAGCAGCGTGGGCGAGGTGTCGTCCGCTTCGACGTCCACAGGCATCCGCCAGATCCGCCAGCTCACATACACGAGCAGCGCAAAGATCACCGCGGCGATCAGCGAGGCCGCCGCGCCCATGCCCAGCGCCTGGGTCGGCGGCTGCGAGGTGGCCGCGACCACGCGCAGCCCGGATTCCGCGACCGCCGCGGCCAGGCGCTCGGCGCCGTCGGAATAACTCTTGTCGCCGCGTTCCCACAGGGTCACTTCGCCCTGACGCAGACCTAGGTAGGTGTCGCCGACCATGCCAATGGTGTCCAGGCCCGAAGTCAGCTCGGTGAACGGCAATTGGATGTAGGCCACGCCGACCAGACGGTCGCCAGCCTTGACGGGCGCGGCCAGCGCCAGGCGCGGCTGGCCTAGGTCGCGGATCACCCAGGTGCGGATCTTGTTCTCGACCATCGCCGATTCCAGCACTGCAAGACGGCCGTAGCCGCCCTTGGGCAGCGCGGCGTAGACGGTGTCCAAATCGGTCGGAAACAACTGCACTACCGACACATTGGGCCAACCGGCGCTGATGACCTTGCTGGCGCTGGCGAAATCCAAGGTCGACAGCGCGTTCTGCACCTCGGGCAGCGCCAGCGCTTCGCCGAAGCGCTTTTGCTGCTGCAGCAGGGCCTGATGCACCAAGCGCACGCCGCTGTCGCGGGTGGCTTCCAGTTCGCTGCGGCGGTCGCCGTCGCGGAACTGGGCGACGCCGCTCCAGCCCAGCCACACCGCGAGCAGCGCGCACAGGACTGCGAGCGGCCTCATCGCGGGGCGGAGTTGGATCAGCTGCTGGCGGATGCTGTCTTTCATCGATGCTGTCTCTTTGCCGTCTTGTGGTTGCCGGGCGCCGGGCGGCCGGATGTACGGGGCATGCTCATGGATGCGTGCTCATGTAGTGCTTGTCTCTTGCCGCGCGCGCATCGCGGTGCGGCGTGCCGCGCGCCGTGCTGCCTCAAGCCATCCCGGTATGACCGAAGCCACCCGCTCCCCGGGCGCTGTCGACGAAAGTATCCACGACCTCGAAGCTCGCGCGCACCAACGGAAGTATGACCAGTTGCGCGACCCGGTCACCCGGCGCGATCACGAAGGCCGCGCGGCCGCGGTTCCAGACGCTGATCAGCAGCGGCCCCTGGTAATCGGCATCGATCAGGCCGGTACCGTTGCCCAGCACGATGCCGTGCTTGTGGCCCAGTCCCGAACGCGGCAGGATCACCGCGCACAGCCCGGGATCGCCGATGTGGATGGCCAGCCCCGACGGCACCAGCGCAGCGTCGCCGGGCGCCAGATGCAGCGGCGCGTCCAGCGCCGCGCGCAGATCCAGCCCGGCGCTGGCCTCGGTGGCGTAGGCGGGCAGCGGCCACGCGTCGCCGAAGCGGGCATCGAGCAGTTTGACTTGCAGGGTGTGGTTCATCGATCGGTTCCGCGGGCGCACTTCGGAGTGCCGCCCAGTATCGCGGCATGGCGCGCCAGCGCCAAACCTGGATGTCCGTCGCATTGGCCATTCGCAGAACGCATGACCCACAGCGCGGGCTGCGCGAATCCCGGAGCAAAACTTAGGCGCAAACCGACGACAAGCCTCCGGCGTGTACTGATCGATCGACGGCCTGCGCCGTTCGCTCAGACATCTGCGTCGGTAGGCCAGCCCTCGCCGGTACCGCGGTGGAACACGGTGTCGGTATCGAGCACGCCGCCGGCGGGAACCGGAGCCTGTTCGGCCAGCCGCGCATAGATCGCGGTGAAGTCCGGGCGGGTGGCGTCCATCAGCTGTTCGTAGCTGTCGATGACGAAATAGGTTTTCTGGTAGCTGTCGATGCGGTAGCGGGTGCGCATGATCCGCTCCAGATCGAAACCGATGCGGTTGGGCGACGCGCTTTCCAAACAGTGGATGCTTTCGCCCTTGGAGCTGACGATGCCGGCGCCGTAGATGCGCAGGCCGTCGGCTTCGCGGATCAGGCCGAACTCGACCGTGTACCAGTACAGCCGGGTGAGATTGGCCAGCGCCTCCGGGCCCAGGGCATGCGCCTTCACGCCGCCGCGGCCGTAGGCGGCCATGTAGTCGGCGAACACCGGATTCATCAGCAGCGGCACATGCCCGAACAGATCGTGGAAGAGGTCGGGTTCGGCCAAGTAATCCAATTGCTCGGGCTTGCGGATCCACCAGGTCACCGGGAAGCGGCGGCTGGCGAGGTGCTCGAAGAACACCAGCTCCGGCAGCAAACCCTCCACGCCGACAATCTCCCAGCCGGTGGCGGTGCGCAGCATGCGGTTGAGATCGTTGAATTTCGGGATTTCGTGCGCCGCCATGCCCATGTCCCGCTGACTGCGCAGGAACTCGGTGCCGGCTCGGCCGACCAGCAGTTGCTGCTGCCGCTCGAACAGGGTCGCCCAGACTTCGTGATCGGTGCGGGTGTAGCTGCTCCACGGCTGCTCGACCACGCCGGTGGCATACAGCGGCACGTAGCCCTTGTCGGTCATCTGGTGTTCGACGCGCTGCGGGGTGGAGGTCATCGCGAATCCGGTGCGGGGCGGGCAGGACATTCACTGTAGGCGCGTTTCCGCGCAACGGGCTTGCTTGATTGCAGGCATCGGCGCCGGATCTGCAATAAAATTGCGTCATTCGCCCAATCGGAGCAATCCATCATGCCTGCCGTGGAACTCGACAGGATCGACCTGCTACTGCTGGCCGAGCTGCAGCGCGCCGGCCGCCAGACCAACGCCGAGCTGGCCGAGCGCGTGCATCTGTCGCCCTCGGCCTGCCTGCGCCGGGTGCAACGACTGGAACGCGACGGCGTGATCGCCGGCTATCGCGTTGAGCTGGACCCGGAGCGCCTGGGCTTGGGGCTGCAGGCTTTCGTGCGCGTGCAGCTGGCGCGCCACGACGCGGAGGCGGTGGCCGCGTTCGCCGGTTTCGTCAACGAGTGGGACGAGGTGGTCGCGTGTCACGCACTGACCGGGGACATGGACTATCTGGTCCACGTGGTGGTGCGCGATCTCGAACATTTTTCGCGCTTTCTGCTGGATCGGTTGTTGAATCAGACGGGGGTGGCGGATGTGAATTCGAGTTTGGTGTTGCGGACGGTGAAGGCGTTCAAGGGTTTGCCGTTGGGGCGGTGATGGTTTTTATGCTGGGCCCGACAATTCGATTGTCATCCCGAGCGTAGCGAGGGATCTGCTTTTCGGGTCGCGGACGGCGCAACGATCCCATCGAAAGCAACAGCAACTGCAGAGCTTCCGCGCTTTGCGCGGGTCACTTTCTTTGTCGCAAAGAAAGTAACCAAAGAAAACTCTCAGTGCCGAGGCGAACCTGCCGTCAGAAATTTGCCCGGGATTTTTCGATGCGGCATCCTGCCGCGTCGAAAAACGGCGCACGTCCTGTGCGCCGCCCTTTGGGTCTACGATTATGTTTCGGCGCCGTAACATCGGTGATGTCGATGGGACGATGAGCTGATGTATGCCTGAACATGATTGACGGATTGACGGTCGACCAAAACTCAATTCGACCACTGTTCTGTTGGTTGCGCAACCTATATACCAGCTCATAAACAACGGTTGAATTATTGTTAATTAGGGGTTGATCGTCGGCCACAAGCTTTTTATTACTCTTGCGTTTTCCTCCAAGAGTTTGATCGTTTTTGGACGACGCCTCTTGATCTTGTGGAGTACACCGGTAAACAAGTCGATGAACTCGATTTGTTCCGGCTTTAGTTCAACCCCATTCTCTTCAAGCAACCAGTGAGCCATCTCCAAGGTCATTTTGGCGATCTCCGGGTTCTGCTGTGCGGCGTTCGCGTTGAAGTAAATAATGCGCTCTTCGTCGCCTTCAAGTGCAAACAAGTCCGGCGACAAACGCAATTCGAGCTCCCCCAGTTCTGCGTGATAACGTCTATTTGTAGTCGGCTTGAGTCCACGCTTGGCATAATCAGACTGAATGAACTGTTCCAGCACGCGGTTGAGGTGCATGCGACGGCTTGGCACCCGTGCGCGTTGGATTTGTGCACGGGCGTCCACAAGAGCGACAGGGCCGTACTCCAAGAATCCCCTGATTCCAGAAATTGCCGGCGAGTAGTACGGCTGCATGAAGGCTTGTGGAGTTTGGCGCGGGTACTTTTGATCGTGAAGCAACTTCATTTGTTCGACGGCAGGCAGGCCGATGAATTTGGCTGCTGCGCGAACTGAGAGACGCGGCTTAGTAACTGAGGGAGAGAATTTAAGAAGAGCTGTCATGTTGTCTTTTTACCTTTAGTCATCTACGAATGAAGAAGGGGCAGCCTTTCGGCTGCCCCTTCGCTTAACTCATTTCCCGCGCTTCGACGACGGTTTCGGAGCGTCGTTGCGCTCCTTTACCGTGGTCGCTTTATGCGTCTCGGCATACTGCTTAGGTACAAACTCGCCGGTCTTGTCAATGCGGTGCTGAGTGATCTTCTTGTCAGCCATGCTGTTCACCTCTTGGTCTTTGGTTGGATTCAGTCATTGCGACTGCCCAACAGAACACCGCCGCCCCCGTAAAAGGAGCGTAGGTGGCCCTGTGGCCGGAGAGGTGGAAGACCTACGTAGATGCTTTACGAAGGGGGCTGTTCGGCCTATCCTTTCGCGTCTGCTAGGACGGGCAGTTAGGTAGGCTTCCACCGTCCGATTTTCTGGACAGTTGTTGGGTTCAGCTTTAATTGGCCATGTAAACCTCCTTATCTGTCAGTGTTAAAAGAACGCCCCGCCTTGCGGGGCGTTCTTTTTGGGCGGCGCTGCAAACGGACTGTTCTGAGTTCTACTCCTGGTTCTGCTTTGCACAAGGCTTGACGCGCAATTGACCACTACATGTCGTGTCTCAGCCATCGATATAACACTATCCACAGTGTTATCCACAGAGTAATGAGCAAAGGAGCGGGCGAAGTTGATACAAGCGTCCCCATGCTGAAAAATTAAGCGTGTTCACGCTTGCATTGTGGCGCACGTCACACTTTTCAAGTGACTACCTGGAGCTCACCATGTGCTTGTCGGCACATGACCTATCCTGACAATCACTTAGGCCCGACGACCGAATCCACAATCGGAGACCTAGCAGGCTGCTGAAATACTGTTCCAGCACCCCGAAATTTCCGGTTTTTCGCCTTGTCAGACGAATGTGCAACCAGCTATCAATGACTTGCACTCGGATTTCGACCCCAATACCCTGCTTTTCAAGGGTGTCAACCAGTATTTCAGCAGCCTGTTA
>JAYUIZ010000158.1:0-2928 GCA_043765595.1 Lysobacter sp.
TTTCGCGACGACTACGTTCTGCTCGGCGATCATCGGCGCCCCTTTCTGGGGCGAAAACCATTGGCTGAGCGGTGCTTTGCTCGTCGGACTGGCGGCCATTCCGGTCTATCTGTCTTCCCTGCTCAAAGCGCTGGTAAAGGCGACTGAGGCAGCGAAAGCATCCAGCAACGCAAAAACTCGTTTTTTGGCGAACATGAGCCACGAACTGCGAACGCCTTTGAACGGTATCGTGGGGATGTCGGAATTGCTGATGTCGACATCGCTTTCGGATGAGCAGAAGGAGAGCGCCAACGTCATCCAGGCATCTGCGAAGGCGCTGCAATTTCTGGTCGACGATATTCTCGATATCTCGGCGATCGAAGCCGGCAAGATGAGCAAGAATGAAACCGAGTTCTATCTCTCGGATTTCATCGGCACGATCAATACGATGCTGCATCCGGCGGCACAAAGTAAAGGCTTGGCGCTGGAGGTCAAGGTTGACCAGGATGTACCAGATTCACTCTATGGCGATTCGGGGCATCTGCGCCAGATCCTGCTCAACTTATTGTCGAATGCGATCAAATTCACCGAGGAGGGAAAAGTCGTTTTCTCCGTGTCCCTCCTGTCGCTTGAGGGCGACATCGCCCGGATACGGTTTTCGGTTGCCGATACCGGCATCGGCATTCCGGAGAACAAGGTCCGCAGCATTTTCGATGCCTTCGAGCAGGTCGATTCGGGGCGTAGCCGCAGGTATGGTGGTACTGGCCTAGGCACTACTATCGCCAAGGCCTTGACCGAATTCATGGGCGGAACCATCAGTGTGGACAGCTTGGTGGGCTCAGGTTCCCGGTTCAATGTCGAAGTCCCGTTGCAGTTAGTTTTTCGCCGCTTGGTTGAGGACAAACTGCCCAACAATGTCATTGCGTTCGCGGATCCGTTTGTTCGTCATCGCGCACGCGTGAGACAAATGCGCGTACTTGTGGCTGACGACCAGTCGGCTAATCTGATGGTGATGCGCCGGTTACTGGAAAAAGCCGGGCACAAGCCGCTCATCGTCAACAGCGGCGACGATGTCCTGACGATGGTGGAGGCTCAGGCTGTGGATGTCGCGATTATCGATCTGCACATGCCGGGTCTCAACGGTCTTGAAGTCATCAAGCAGGCTCGATTTATCGAGGCGGGCCGCAAACGAACCCCTTTCGTCGTCCTGACCGCGGATGCGACGGTGGACGCACGCGACGAGTGTGAGCGGGCGGGCGCGTATGCCTTTTTGACCAAGCCGCTGGCGATTGACAAATTGCTAGATAAGCTTGCAGAAATCGCCGACGGTGTGCCGGCTGCCGTTACGGGCAAGCTGGAACTGACCGCTGCCGCGCCGAACCTTCAGGAGCAGGCTGCGTCCGCTGATGTCTGCCACAGTATCCTCAGCGAGATGCGGGAAATGGGGCTTGACGAAAAGTTCATCCAGAAATTTGTCGGCGAGTGCGCGCGCGATGTCCGAAAATGCATCGCCGATCTGGCTGTCCACGGCCAAAACGCGAGGTGGGATTCATTTCGTGACAGTTGCCATGCCCTGAAAGGCGCTGCCGGCAACATGGGGGCCCTGCGTCTGGCCATATCCGCTTCCGATGGCATGGATATGCCACCACTGCGGTTGAAGAAGGAGTGGCCGATGCTTCTAGATGCGATGCGTGTGCAACTGAAAGATGCACTAGCCGCATTGCGGGAACGTGGCGATCTGGTGCTCCCAGAATTTGACATCGAAAAGAATTGAAGTCCGCGGCCGGCACGGCCGCTTGCTGGCGGCAGCGTGCCGGTGGGAGCCAAAGCCCTTACACCGCAGTGATTTGCTCCAGCAGCGTTTTGGGGCGCCGAAGCTGCGCGCGAGCCAGGCGTTCCATCACTTTTAGCTGTTTCTCGTTCAGTTTCATTGCAGCGTTTACCCAGACCTTGGTGATTTCGTTCAATTCCTGCAAGGTCACCGGATGCACGATCTCGCGCGCCTTGTGCACGGCGAGGCGGGCAGTAGCGATACGGCGGTTTTGGCGGATCACCTCATGCACTGCCCGCTCGCCGTCTCCCTTCGGCACCAGCACATCGACAATGCCCATCTCGTGCAGTTGCTCGCTGCTGTACATCACGCCATTGAGCATCATTTGCTCGGCCAATCTCGGCGACACGCGACGCGCCAGGAAAGAATATGCTCCCATGCCGGGGAATAGGCCGAACAACACTTCCGGGAAGCCCATCTGGACTCCTTTTTCAGCGACGATGGTCTGGCATGCGAGCGCTAGCTCGAAACCGCCGCCAAGCGCGTCCCCTTGGATCAAGGCCACGGTATGCGCGTTTTCATGCAGGCGGGTGTGCAGCAGATGGATGCTGTCGACGCACTCGTGCGCGTAGCGGAGCAGGCCTTTTTGGTCGCGAGCCCGAATCAATTCGATGAACAGTTGCAGGTCGCCGCCCAAGTTGAAAATGTTTGCGTCCGATGCCAGCACAATATGTGCCAAATGCGCACCGCACTTCTCGACCGAAGAGTTGATCCCTTCAATGGTCTTGTGAGCGAACAGGCGCAATTCACGGAGAAGCTTGGGTGAAAAACATGCTCGGTAGTCCGGATCGGCATAGGCCTGTTGGGCATGCATGCGGCACCAGTAAGCGCCACTGTGCTGATCTTCCTCGGTGCGAATGGCCGTGAAGGTGTGGTCGCGGTGCAGTTGTTCGACGTTGCTCATGGAAGTTCCCCAAATGGTTGGCGATGCATCGGCCGGGCGGCCCGATGCGATCAGCGGAGGTACCGAAAAGCCCGGATATCCGCCTGTATGCGCCGAAAATTTGGAAACTTCAAGCCAACCGAATGCGCTAAGCAGGGCAGGTTAGCAGTGGTGCTAACCCGCCCGCAAAGCGGAATTGCGACCAGCGTCGCCTTATGACGCGGGGGGTGGATCC
>JAYUIZ010000159.1:0-2928 GCA_043765595.1 Lysobacter sp.
GCTGACCTTCCTGCAGGCTGCGAAAGCCTTTGGAGTCGATTGCTGAAAAGTGCACGAACACATCATCCGTACCATCCTCGGGGGCAATAAAGCCAAATCCCTTGGCATCGTTGAACCACTTCACTGTTCCGTATGGCATAAATTCCTGTTGACCTCGATTGGGATGCGATGGTGTGCGTCGTCGCGGGGCGACGGCTGCACAGCCGCGAGTATGCCTGAGCGGAATTCCGACGCAAGCGTACGCAACACACTCCACCGACCTGCGGCAAAGCGCCGCAATGATGTTCCGGGACGCGCTTTCTCAATCGCGTGCGAGCATTGCGTGCAGCAGCGCGCCGAGTCCAGCGCTCGCTGCTTCGACGTTGCCTAGTACTTCTTGCAGGGTGATCTGTTCGTCCGGATCGGGGCCGGCGCCGGCCGCCCAATTGGCGACGACGGCGAGGCAGGCGTAGTCCAGGCCGAGCTCACGTGCCAAACCGGCTTCGGGCATGCCGGTCATGCCGACAAGATCGCAGCCGTCGCGCCGCATGCGCGCGATTTCGGCTTTCGTTTCCAGCCTCGGACCCTGGGTGGCGCCGTAGCAACCGCCATCGACAATAGCCACGCCCGCGCGCGCAGCCGCCGCCAATACTTCGTCGCGCAATGCGGGGGTGTACGGGTCGCCGAAATCGACGTGCAGCACATCGGTACCTGTCTCTTCGCACAGGGTGGAAATGCGGCCCCAGGTGTAATCGATCAGTTGCTCGGGACAACCGAGCACGCGCGGGCCGAAGCGGTCGGTGATACCGCCGACGGTATTGAGCGCGAGTACGCGGTGTGCGCCGATGGCCTGCAGCGCCGCAAGATTGGCGCGGTAATTGATCCGGTGCGGCGGCACCGAATGGCCTTCGCCGTGGCGGGCGAGAAACGCCACCCGCTTGCCGGCCAACATACCAACCCGGATCGGGCCGGACGGCGCGCCATAGCGCGTCACCGGCTGGTGCGTTTCCACATCTTCCAGTGCCGCGAGCTGGTACAAACCGGTGCCACCGATGATGGCGAGCGCAAGATCGGAGACGAAGGTCATCGGTTCAATCCTTCAGCGCGTAGATCGCAGGCAGATTGCGGCCCTGCTCGCGGTAATCCATGCCGTAACCGAACACATACCGGTCCGGCACTTCAACGCCGATGTAATCGGCCTCGATACCCTCGACGCGGCGGTCGTGCACCTTCACTGCCAGCACCGCGACGCGCACATCGGCGGCGCCCTGGTCCTCGCACCAGCGTTTCACCGCCAGCAGCGTATGGCCTTCGTCGAGGATGTCATCGGCGAGCAGCACCCGGCGCCCGCGCATCGGCGTGGCGGGACGATGCAGCCACGCCAGTCCCGAGCCCGAGGTATTGCCGCGATACCGCGTGGCATGGAGGTAATCGAATTCCAGATCGAGCCCGCGTTCGCCCAGCGCGAACGCCAACTGCACCGCGAACGGCATGCCGCCGTGCATGATCGTGATAAACAGCGGCGGCGCCGGATCCGCGGCGTAGGTGTCGCGGATATCGTCTGCGATGCGCAGGATCGCGGCGTCCAAGGTCGCACGGTCGTGGATCACGTCCGCGGCAGGCAGCACGTCGGCAAGACTAGGCACGGGGGTCATGCGAATGCGCCGGGTTCGCCGGCCAAACGCGTCTGCGCCTCGCCGTAGCGCGCTTCGGCGAGCAGGCTGTCCCAGCCCACCGCGCCGCGCCCCATCAGGCTGGCGCATACCATCGTGTCGAGCGTACGCCCCTGCACCGCGGCCAGCGATTCCTCGATCAGCTGCGGGTGGCAGACCAGCACGACATCGCAACCCGCATCCAGATGCGCATCGATGCGCTGCTTGATGCCACCGGCGGAGAACGCCGCGGCCATGCCGATGTCGTCGGAAAACACCACGCCGCGGAAACCCATTTCCTTGCGCAGGATGGTGTCGATCCAGTACGGCGAATAGCCCGCGGGCTCCGGCGCGATCAGCGGATAGGTCACGTGCGCCAGCATCACCGCTTCGGCCTTCGCTTCGATGCCGGCGACGAACGGCACCAGATCGGTGGTGCGCATCTCGTCCAGCGGGCGCCGGTCAACCGCCACATCGAAATGGGTGTCTTCGCGCACGGTGCCGTGGCCCGGAAAATGTTTGATCGTCGCCGCCATACCCGCGCTGTGCATGCCGCGCACATAGGCGCGGGTGAACTCAGCCACGATATCGGGTTCGGTAGAGAACGCGCGATCACCGATGGCGAGATTGCCGCGCCCCAGATCGACCACCGGCGCGAAACTCAGGTCGATACCGGTGGCGCGGATTTCGCTGGCCATCAGCCACGCGTGCTCTTCGGCCAATGCCAGCGCGCGCACCGGATCGGAAGCATACATCCGGCCGAAACCCTCCAGCGCTGGTAAAGCGCTGTAACCGTCCTGGAAACGCTGCACGCGGCCGCCTTCCTGATCGACGCAGAGCAGTTGCGGGCGCGGCGCCGCCTCGCGGATCGCGGCGGACAGCTCCGCGAGCTGCGTTTTCGAGGCGAAATTGCGTGTGAAGAGGATCACGCCGGCGCAGGCATCGTGCTGCAGCCAGTCGCGCTCCTGCGCGCTCAATTCGGTACCGGCAACGCCGATTACGAGCATGTAGCAGACTCCAGGTCGGTGCCGGCCTTCTCCGCTTCGCTCCATTGCGAATACGGGCGCGATGCCAGCGCGAGGTTGTAATAGCGGCTGGCTTCGGTGACTTCCATGCCGAGCCACGACGGGCGCGCGAAGTATTCGTCGCCGGAATCGAGTTCGATCTCGGCGACGACCAACCCGGCATTATCGCCGAGGAATTCATCGACTTCCCATAGGTGGCCCGCATGCTCGACCAGATGCCGGCGTTTGTCGATCAGCCCACCGACGGCAAGCGCCAGCAGGGCGCGCGCATC
>JAYUIZ010000160.1:0-2923 GCA_043765595.1 Lysobacter sp.
CCTTGACGCTGTTTTCCTTGAGCTGGAAGCCCGAGGCCTGGGCCTGGCCGAAGGCCATCGCGCCGGCGATGCCGAGTGCGAGCGCGGACATCTGGATGAAACGATTGTGGGCGTGCATTGTTCTTGTGTCTCCATAGACAGGAATTGGGCTGCGCCGTGCGGCCGGGCAGTTCCCCTTGCCCGTTCCGCTCCTGCCGGAAGCCCCCTCCCGACGTACGACGCCGTATGCACTATAACCCGGCTGTTAACCAAAAGCTAACAAGCGTTATCCTGACATCTCTCATGCTTTCATGCAGTTCCGGCATTTATCTGACATGTTCGTTCAGCTTCCGACCCGCCAAAAATCCGGCCTGCGCTGGGCGACGCCGCTGGTGTTCGCCGCACTGTGGCTGGCCTATCTGTGGGCGAGCACACGTCCCGAAGCCAGCCAGCGGGCGCTGCTGCAGGAATGGGGCGCACTGACCGGCGGCCCGGCGCTGGCCGATACCTGGTGGTCGCTGTGGGCGAACCAGCGCTGGCTGCGGCTGTTCACGGCCATGTTTCTGCACGCCGACTGGGCGCATCTGCTCGGCAATCTGGTGTTCCTGCTGATCTTCGGCCTGCCCGCCGAACGCGCGATGGGCCCGTGGCGCTTCCTGGTGCTGTTCCTGCTCGGCGGCACCCTGGCTAATCTCACCGCAGTCTTCATGATCGGCTCGCCCGAACGGCTGGTGATCGGCGCCAGCGGCGCGGTCTCGGCGCTGATCGGCGCGTATCTCGCGCTGTTCCCCCGCGCCAAGCTCGGGGTTGTGGTGCCGCTGGGGCTGTTCCTGGAGTTCATCCGCGCGCCGGCCTCGCTGCTGATCGGGATCTGGGCGGTGCTGCAGGTGGTGTTCGCGTACATCGGCCCGGCGTTCGGCGCGGTCGCCTGGAGCGCGCATATCGCCGGCTTCCTGTTCGGCGTGGTCTTCGCACTGGCCGCACGCGCGGGCATCGCGCGCCGGCTGCGCCACAGCCGCGGCTACTGAGCCGCGGTTGCTCAGTAGCGGTTTGATGCTGGGCTTCTATACTCCGCCCATGGCCAAGACCCTCTACAAAGTCACCTTCCTCAACCACGGCAAGCTGTACGCGCTGTACGCGCGGCGCGTGAACAGCGGCAGCCTCTGGGGTTTCACCGAAGTCGCGGATCTGGTGTTCGACGTGCACGAAGGGCTGGTGGTGGATCCCACCGAAGAACGGCTGCGCGACGAATTCGGCGACACCCGCGTCCTGCATCTGCCGATGCAGAGCATCGTGCGGATCGAGGAAGTCGAGAAGAAAGGACCGTCGACCATCCACGACGCCGCCAGCGGCGAAAAAGTGGTCACGCCCTTTCCGATGCCGCTCAAACCTCGCTGAGATTTTGCGGAGACCGCGACCGGCCGTGCCTCGAGGCGCTTGAGATACAGCACGTTCAACGTTGGCGGCTGCATTCCATGTGCAAGGCGGCGGCTTGATGGTCGATGAGGTGGTGTGAACCGGTTGCTAACTGCAGTGCCGACAATGACCAGCCAAATGCGTCACGGCCTGTTCGCGCACAACTTCAGCACAGTTCTCCTGCCGATCCAATCGCCCTGACGCCCGCGCAGGCATCGCTGATGCGCGTGCTTTGGGAGCAGCAGGCGCCCCATAGCGTTACGGGATACTCCTCGCTCGGGCAGATGTTGGGGTGTAGAACCCCGTGCAGGTGTTCTAGAAGCGGAAATATCCCGACGCCAATCGCGTCCATCATGCACTGGTGCGTTCAAATCGGCGGGCGCGGTAGTGGATTGAACGCTTCGACGACGTGTAACCAGATCGCGTTCGCACGATCCAGGGCACTCACGGGTGGTATCCACCATCGCCCCGGCCTTGGTATTGCGGCATGCTCGACGTCGGAGAGCATCACCACGCCGTCTTCGCCGATACCATCCCGGCTGCAGGGGAAGGCGATCAGTTCGTTGGCCATGCTCAGCCACTTCGGATTGAAGCGATCCACGACACGCCGCTGCCACGCATGCGGCATCGCCCTGATCTCGGCGCAACGCTGATATGCGGCATCCTCGCTCGCATGGCATTCGGCGTAGACCCAGTACAGCGGCGTCAAGCCGCGTTCGCCGGACTGACGCAGTTGCGCGCGCTCAATCCTGTGCCTGATGTCATTGGCTTCCACAACATCCTGCGCGACGTCGACGAAGAGCTTTCGCTGTCGCGCATATGCCAGCACGTAGACGATGGCCTCGGCGTCCGGCAACGGCTGGCCGCGCAGTTGCTCAAGCGTCCAGTCTTCGTGGCCCGGGGGCAATGCCTGCCCGACCGGCAGCCTTGGGCGTGGGCGTGGGGCCTTGGCCAGGGCGGCCATATCCTCGTCGGTACAGTCATCCATGGTATCTCCTGCGGACTGAGTGATGGCGCGTCACAGCCTAGGGCCCTTCGGGGCCGGGTCATCCTGCGTCGGGTTGTTCTGCTGCTGGGCCAGTGACTGCTGTTGCTGCTGCTCCAGCACGTTCACCTTCTGCAGCGACTGTTCCAGCGGTTGTTCCACCGCCTGTTTCACGTCGGTGACCGAACGTCGTGCGGCGGGATCGTAAGGGTCCTGCCCTTGGATCGCGATGAGCAGGGTGTTGCCCTGCGTCTGCGAGCCATCCGCTGCTGCGCGCCCGTCTGGTTGAGGACGACATGGTCGGCCGAGGTCATGCCGGCCGCCTTCGCGTCGTGGAAGGTGCCCATCGTCAGACGTTCGCTGGTCGCATCGAACGTGCGTCCTTTCTCCGCATCGATCCTGACCACCCCGGTTTCGAGCTGCTTGTAGAGCTTATGGTCGGGGTGATCCGGGTCGCGCGGGTCGTTCGCACGCGCAGGCGGCGGTATCGGTGCGGACGTTGCCGTGGTGGGGGCGGCATGGCCGTTGTCCGTCCGTTTCTGC
>JAYUIZ010000161.1:0-8562 GCA_043765595.1 Lysobacter sp.
GCCGCCCTTTGCCGGACGGATGATGAGGCTCGGCGGCGTCAGCAAAGCGTCTCTGTTTTCAATTTCAACATTACGCCCAGGCCCACCTCCACGCGAATCTGAGTTCAGGAGAAAGAACTGCTCTTTCTCTGGCTTGTGCTTGGCGGTCATCTTGTCCTCACTGAATCATCAGTATTTCGGTGGTCATGCAGGTCAATCGTATCGATATTTACGTGAAGGCGTCAGCACCAACAACACGCACGCGGCGCTGGCGCGGCTTCGCCATTGCGCATCCACGTCCCTTGCGCATCGCGTTCGCAATAGCGTTCGTCCGATGCACGCAATCGGTCGGTCGTGATGGCAGATCGCCTTTACGGCGCACGTCAACTGCTGGCGGATCGTGCAGCCGGTCGTTTCGATTCGACCGCAGCCGCAGGTCGGTGTCGTTGTGCTCTTTCATGGAGTATTCCTGTCCTGAGTCGTTCAAGTCATGACAGCGGATCCGGCCGGCGGCACGCGGCCTGATCGCCGGCAAGGCGCGGTCGTCACAGCGCATACAGCAGCAGGGCGACCAGCCATTTGCAGACCACAATGACAAGATCGTAGCGCCGCATTCCGCGCTGGGCCGCGCGATCCGCTCCCAATCCTGCGCCGGGGCCGGTCGGGTACCAATGCTGTGCGCGCAATCAGGCCGCATCCTCGACTGCGTACCCATGCGTATCCGCGCTGTGCGCCGACGCTATCTGCTGTGGACTCGCATCGAAATTGGCGCGCGCAATTTCCTCGCGCCTGACCGACAAGCTGCGCGGCGCGAACACCGTGATCCGCACCTGTCGCTGTCCGCCGCGCACCTTGCGCTTTGCGCCGGCTGCATCACCGACGACGATAGTCGCTTCGCCGATCTGCAACGCTTCGCCCGCCAGCAACCAGAGCAGATAGAACGCGCAGCCGTCGGAAACAGTCGCCGGCCGCAGCGTGTCGCCTTCGTCGGCGACCAGGACATCCAGTGGCGCGGCAACGGCCACCAGCACGCACGATCCGCGACGGTCACGCACCGTCAGCTTCACGGCATCGCCGATGCGCAGGCTTTCTCCAGTTCGCCTGTTCAATACCAATCGAGTCATGTCATCCCCTCCTGCGACGGCGCGACAGGCGCGGCCCGTTGGCGCGCGCGATCAGCATTGCTTCGGGCGCGTGAATCTCGAATAGCGCATCCCGCAGCGCGTGCGCAGTGCCTGCATTCTCCCGTGCATCATCGATCCGCACGCGCACCGGGCCAATCTCGAACGCATCGCCATCGAACAGGGCGAGGACGTGCGCGCGCCAACCGAACCCACATGGGGCACTGGCGCAGAAACCATCCACGTCCCCCAGCGCGTTGTCCTGCTTCGCTTCGATGTAGACGTACCACGTGCCATCGACCCATCCGGTCAAGTGCAGGCGGATACCATCGTCGAAGCTGACGATTTCGCCGATGGACACATGCACGACGCGCATCAACGCGGCCCCGAAAAAGAACCGGCCTCCGCCGACGCCCCGCCCAAAGGAGGGCGCGGGAATGCGGAAGACACCAGCGGAGAAACCGGGGCGAACCTGTCACAGAGCGATGAATCGAAAGCGTCGTTAGCGGGCGTGGCCGCAATGCCGAGGTGAACAGCGTCCTCGCAGCCAGTCGCGTGCGGCACCACGTCGCCCGGTAGCCAGAGCTGCAAGGCCAGACGCCCCAGCCGGAAGCGCCGCAGGCACAGCAGCGAGAAGACATAGCCCCAGTGACGCAGCGGCTCCAGGCGCGCGCCGCTAAGCCACAGTGGCGTACCGGGCTGCGTATCCAAGGCCAGCGCCACGCGGCGACCGATGCGGGCCTGGACGACGATCTGACTTCCATTACCAAGCCCGACGGGCTGGCCAACACTGCACGTCATCACCTGCACGAGACACCTCCTGTGTGGCCGAACGGGGAAGCCGGCGGCAAGGCCATATCGTTAACGTCGTTAACGCTAGTGTCAATAGCCTGACATTCTGATGTAGGCTATCGATACCCCCGATCAGCCTTGAATCCGTCCCATGAACAAGTATTCCCAAGCCTTCTCCGATGCCATGAAGCGCACCGGCCTGCGCAACACGGTCATTGCTGCGCATGTCGGGAAAGTCGGCAACAACTGTGTTGCGCAGTGGCGCTCGGGGCGTCGTCCTATCCCCGCCGAACATGCGCCCAAAGTCGCCGGCTTGCTCAACATCCTGCCCGAGCAGGTCAGCGAGTCTTACGATCGGCTGGTGAAAGCCGGCGCACTGCTTCCGGATGCGGCACCCGGCCGCAATGCACCTCCCTTCGGCCATCTTGTGCTGTCGCAGTTGGAAGACTTCGGTCGTGAGGCCGAACAGCCACGGGTCTGGTTGCCGGAGTCGATCACCAAGCGGAAACTCGGCCTGACGCGCGCTTGCGATGTGCGCTGGACGCTGCAACCCTCGCTGTCGATGGCCCCGGAGATTGAGCGGCAGGCGCTGGTGCTGATCGACATCACAATCAATCAACGCGAGGAGGTTGTGGACGGCGGCCTGTATGCCTTTGCGCTGTGGGGCCGCCCGGATATCCGACGCATTCTGGTGCGGCGCGATGTCTGGACGCTGGTGGGTGCCAGTCCTGAGGTGGAGCGAGTGGCGGTGACAGAGGAGGAATTGCCGGAATTGCGGATATTCGGCAGCGTGATCGGCTGGATTTGAGGGGCCGGGATGGGCCTAGAATGACGTGAGGCCGCCGGATAGGACTGTCGACCTTGCAGGATTGGGCAAGGACAGCGACAACACAGGGAACAGGGAGCGGAATGTGGGGAAAACCTGGGGTACGTTCATCGCGAAAGGCATCGCAATCGCCGTCCTGTACGGCCTCGCCTATTTGGCGTTGCGGTATATCTCGTTCAATCAATGGTTCCTGCCGGCCGGCCTGCGCGCCGCGTGCCTGCTGTTCCTGCCATATCGATATTGGCCGTTCGTAATCCTGGGCGATGCGTCCGCAGTGCTGTACCAGCGAATTCCGAAGCTGGACCAGTACGAGGCCGCGTGGGTATACGCCGGGCCATTCTTGTTGATCGGGTCTGTCGCCATCGCGCCTTACCTCGCAAGGGCCAAGTTGAAGCGGCCTCAAGACATGCACCTCTGGATGCCGCTGGCGGCTCTGTTTATCGCCACTTGGGCTGCCGTCTGTACGTCGATTTTCAATTACGCGCTCGGCGGGCCGCGCCAGCCAGATGGAATTCGGAATTTCACCGATTACGTCACCGGGAATTTTCTCGGCATCCTGATATTCGTTCTGCCGATCTTGATCTGGCGCATGCGCAGTTGGGATACCTACAAGGTCAAGCATGTTTTTCGGGATTCAATGATTGCTATCGCATTCATTGCCCCACTATTTCTATTCGTCAAATTACAGCCTGAATCCAAAACGCTGCCTCATCAGGTTGCTCTGATGTTGATGATTCTACCGGCGGCGTTCCTCACGTTGGCGCATGGTTGGCATGGAGCCGCCGTTGGAGTGCTTATCGTTAACTTGAGCATCGCGCAGACAATGGAATATGCGGGGGTTCCGCGATACTACGACGACACCGTTTTTTTGTCCCACATCGGATTGACCATTGGGGCCGTGGTCTTTCTGCTGTTTGGAAGACGCATCACATTGAATTTCGAGACGGCTCGTAAGTCAGGAATTGCCGAACAAGAGGCGCTCAAACTCTCACGCATGAATCTGTTTTCCAATGAACCCGCCGTGCGCGACCAACTGATCCTCATGGCGAATATGCAGGTGCTGATGGACGACGAGCGCGATCACCTTGCCAAAGACCTGCGCGCCAACGGCAAGTATCGCGAAGCGATGGAACTGCACCGACGCGGCATGGAGCATCGACAACTGTTCGAGATGCAGGCGCTGGTCGTCTACCCCATCGGCATCGAGCGGGACGGGCTGTTCAGTGTGCTGGACAGCTCCCTGTTCAAAGAGTCTCGCGCCAGCGGCGCGTCCGTCGATTTGGCGTTCGGTCGCATCGACCCGCGCACACTTTCGGAGGACTTGCAGGTATCGGCATATCGCAGCCTTTGCCACATCATCGACCATCTGTCGGACTGGGAACCGACGTACTACCGCCTGCGCCTGCGCGTGTGGCATGGCCACACGCGACGCGGCATCTATATGTCGGCGACCATCGCCACCGAATACGAACGGCAGACCACGCCACACGGTGAAAGCGCATCCCTGCTGCTGGATGCTCGGGTCAAAGCCCACGGCGGCATTCTGCACCGCAAGCCGCATCGCATCAGCCTGATGCTGTCCGAATCCGGCGACGAACCCACCGCCTTCCAAGACCCGTTTGACGCAGGGTAAGCCCGGACGCCCTTACGGGCATCCGGGCCGCCTTGCTCACTGCGTCGCGTTCAGGGGGCGAATCAGCCAGCGGGTCACGCTGCCGTCTTGATAACGCACCACCTCCACACCGGGGCCGCGATACAGCACGCTTGGCACACCGGCCGGCATGGCGTCGCCCGGCACGGCCACACGGTCGGCATCGGCACCGATCGGCATCACCCAAGCCGTGCCGCCGATGCGCCCGGCCGCCGCACGCACGGTGCCGGCTGAATCGTTGACCTGCACATAGCGCACACCGTCGCGCTGGAACTCGTAGACCTGCCACGCCGCATCGGTGGCCAGATCGACGGCATCGGGGGAAGACTCGCCCAACCCGCGTGAAGCAGCTGGACTGTCGCGGCCGTCGTCCGGGCAACTGCATTTCGCCCAGGCGGCCGGACTGACCAAGACCGCGCAAGCCAGTAGGGCGAGCGGCGCGCGGGCGGAACGTGAAAAGTGAATCGACATGGTGAAACTCCTTGAGTGCTGATCCGTGACAAAGGTGCTAACAACGGCGCGGTTTCCCCATTCACCGCCGCTAACGATTCATGGCCCGCGCAACGTGTTCTTGGCGGGCATTTCGACGGTAGCACCCGGTTAGCGTCCGGGATTGTGCCGCCCTTCACCGTGCCGGATGTGACAGCCGGCCGGAAGGCAACAGCTGGCGCGCTTCGTGGCGTTGCGCGCGCGGCGGCGAGCGTGGTGTCGCGATATATGCCCAATTACAGCGGTTTCTTCTTGCCGAAAAACGGCACTCCAAACACCACCACTTGCCACCGGATGGGGTGATTTCCACATACATCCCGCCGCGGTCGTACACAGTCTGCGTTTTCAATGATGGTTTGGCGTTGCGGATCGCGGTATCGGGCAGGCTCATGGGGAAATACTTCTTCAGTTCTGCGCACTTGCCCCTGAATCTGCCCCCAGAAACCACCGGATGGCATGCAACGGTCGAAGATGATGCGGGACAATGGAAAGCGCATTGACCGTGCAATTCAATAGAAATCAGGATTTCTTGAAACGACCTGATTATTCAATGTGATTGATGAGCCGGGTCGATAACCCCCGCCCCCGGTGGAAGCCCCGGCGGCTTGCGCTGCCCGCCCTGGGGCTCTAGCCTCCGCTTCCAGAGCCACCCGGCCACTGGAGACACCTTGTGAACCATCGCAACACCCTACTGGCCCTCGCCATCGGCGCCGGCCTGCTGTCCCTCGGCGCCTGCAAGAAAGATGCACAGCAGGGCGATATCTCCACGCAAAGTAATGTGACCGCCGCGAAGGCGGACAAAGATGCCGACGCCTTCGTGGCCAGAGTGAACAAGGAAATCAAGGCGACCTACCCGGACCTCACCGCCGCACAGTGGCTGTCCTCCACTTATATCAATGACGACAGCCAGCGGGTCGCGGCCAAGGCGAACGAGCGTTTCCTCGGCCAGCTCAACGGATGGATCAAGGCCGCCAAACAGTTTGAAGGCCAGAAGATGTCGCCCGAGAGTGCGCGCGCGATCCTGCTGCTCAAACTCTCCACCGCAATGCCGCCGCCCAGCGATCCAGAGAAGCTAGGCGAGCTGACCCGCATCGCGAGCAAGATGGAAGGCGACTACGGCGCCGGCAAGTCCTGCACGGGTACCGGCGAAGGCAAAGTCTGCCGCGACCTCGGCGAACTCAGCGAAGTGCTGGCGAAGAATCGCGACTATCAGACGCAGCTGGACGCCTGGCAGGGCTGGCACACTATTTCCCAGCCGATGCGCAAGGACTACGTCCGCTTCGTCGAGCTGGTGAACGAAGGCGCCAAGGAAATGGGCTTCGCCGATGCCGGCGAGATGTGGCGCTCGGGCTATGACATGACTCCGGCGGAGATCGCGGCCGAAACCGATCGGCTCTGGGGCCAGGTCAAGCCGCTCTACGAAGACCTGCATTGCTATACCCGCACCAAACTGGAGACCAAGTACGGCACGGGCAAGGGCGCGGTGAGCGGCGGCATGCTGCCCGCGCACCTGATGGGCAACATGTGGCAGCAGGACTGGGGCAATCTCTGGGATGTGCTGGAACCGTACCAGGGCGCCGGCAGCCTCGACATCAACAGCGCGCTGCAGGGCTGGGAACAGAGCAATCTGTCCGCGACGCGGGCGAAGATCGCGGGCGATGCGACGCCCGAGACACTGGTCGCCGCCGAGCGCGAGGCGCAATTGCTGACGGCCAAGAAAATGACCCAGCGCGCCGAGGATTATTACGTCTCGCTGGGCATGCCGAAACTGCCGGAAAGCTACTGGCAGAAGACCCAGTTCATCCAGCCGCGCGACCGCGACGTGGTCTGCCATGCCAGTGCATGGGACATGACCATGGACGGCGACGTGCGCACCAAGATGTGCATCAAAGCGAACGAGGAAGAGTTCACCACCATTTATCACGAACTCGGCCACATCTATTACTACCTCGCCTACAACAACCAACCGCCGCTGTTCCAGACCGGCGCGCACGACGGCTTCCACGAAGCCATCGGCGACACCATCGTGCTCGGCATGACTCCAAAATATCTGCAATCCATCGGTCTGCTCAACGCCCAGCAGCAGAGCAACGAGGCGCTGATCAACGCGCAGATGCGAATGGCGCTGGCCAAGGTATCGTTCCTGCCCTTTGGTTTGATGATCGACCGCTGGCGCTGGGGCGTATTCGACGGCTCGATCAAGCCCGACAGCTACAACAAGGCGTGGTGGGAGCTGAAAGCGAAATATCAGGGCGTGGCACCGGTCAGCGCCCGCGGCGAGGAATTCTTCGACCCCGGTGCGAAGTACCACGTCCCGGGCAACACCCCGTACACCCGCTATTTCCTCTCGCACATCCTGCAGTTCCAGTTCTACAAGTCGCTGTGCGACGCTTCCGGCCACAAGGGTCCGCTGTACGAATGCAGCTTCTACGGCAACAAGGAAGCCGGCCAGAAATACTGGGCGATGCTCGGCAAGGGTTCCAGCCAGCCGTGGCAGAAGACGATGAAAGAACTCACCGGCGGCGAAAAGATGGACGCCTCCGCAGTGCTGGAATACTTCGCCCCGCTGCAGACCTGGCTGAAGCAGCAGAACGAGGGACAGAGTTGCGGCTGGCAGGCGTCCGTCGCTCCGGCGAAGGGCTGACCGCGACCGCGTTCGCTCAGCGGCATCCGTTCGACATCGAAGGCCGGCGCAAGCCGGCCTTCTGCCGCGCGGCGTTCATTGCAGGGACCGTCCTGCGGCGAAGCCCCTGCGCACTGCGGGCGGCGATGGTTATCATGCATCGCTAACAAGACGCCGTCGGCGTTCGTTCATCGGACAGGATGCCAATGCAGCTGCATACGGACCGGACCAGAACCCGTACATCGCATTCGCGCTTCCGCATCGGCGCGATGCTGGTGCAGCCCGAATCCCTGAGCGTCTCGCTGGACGGCAACGAGACCGCGCTGGAACCGCGGATGATGGAAGTGCTGGTCGCGCTGGCTGAGCATGCGGGCGAAGTCGTCAGCGCAGAGCAACTGCTGATCGAAGTCTGGCGCGGCACGTTCTACGGCGACAACCCGGTCCACAAGGCCATCGCCTATCTGCGCAAAGTGTTCGGCGACGACATCAAATCGCCACGCTACATCGAAACCATCCGCAAACGCGGCTATCGGCTGATCGCCAAAGTCTCTTATCCGGACGACTACCGTCGCGTCGCGGTGCAGACTTCGAGCTGGAGCGGCGCCAGCCCCTACGTCGGCCTCAGCCCGTTCGATGGCGAACATGCCGGGGTTTTTTTCGGGCGCAGCCGCGTCATCGCGGAACTGCTGGCTGCGATGCGCCAACAGCTCGACAACCAGCGGCGTTTCGTATTGATCGTCGGCGCCAGCGGCTGCGGCAAGACCTCGTTGTTGAATGCCGGCGCGCTGCCGCTGCTGAGCCAGCACGGCGGCTTCGACGGGCTGCGCGCGCTGGCGATCGCGCGCTGCGATCTGGCCGCCGTCGAAAACGGCGATGCCATGACCCATCTCGCCGCAGCGCTGTCGACGTGGACGCTCGGCGAACGGCCGGTGTTCGCGCCCGGACCGGCGGCCGATCTTGCCGCCACGATCCGGCGGGCTCCGGAATCGATCACCGCCAGTGTCGAAGAAGCGTTCCGCCGCCACCCATCGCGCGAACTCGCCGACCAACCGCATGCGCATCTGCTGCTGTTGATCGACCA
>JAYUIZ010000162.1:0-2920 GCA_043765595.1 Lysobacter sp.
CAGGCTTTTTGTTCGCTGCCCACCGCTATCATTCCCCCCATGCCTGCCATCTCCGATTTCGTCGTCGCCATTCCCGCCCGTTACGCCGCGTCGCGGTTGCCCGGCAAACCTTTGCGACTGCTGGGCGGCGAGCCGCTGGTGCTGCACGTCGCGCGTCGTGCCCTGGCCGCAGGCGCGCGCGAGGTCTGGGTCGCCACCGACGACGCCCGCATCGCCGATGCGCTGGCCGCCAGCGGGGTGAAGATCGCGATGACGTCGCCGGATCACGCCTCCGGCACCGACCGCCTAGCCGAATGCGCCGCCTTCGCGGGCTGGAGCGACGACACCGTGGTGGTCAATCTGCAGGGCGACGAGCCGTTCGCGCCGGCGGCCGGGATTCGCGCGGTGGCCGAGATTCTGGTCGCCTCGGGCGCGCCGATGAGCACGCTGGCGACGGAGATCGACGATGTCGCCGCGCTGCTCGACCCCAATACGGTCAAGCTGGTCCGCGCCGGTAATGGCGATGCCCTGTATTTCAGCCGCGCGCCGATTCCCTGGCCGCGCGACGCCTTCGCCCGCACGCGCGACGCGCTGCCGCCCGGCGGCCCGTGGCTGCGCCATATCGGTATCTACGGGTATCGCGCCGGCTTCCTGAAGCAGTTCGCGGCCCTGCCGCCATCGCCGCTGGAGCGGATCGAGTCGCTGGAACAGCTGCGCGCGCTGGAAGCCGGGCACCGGATCGCGGTGGCGATCACGCCGGCCGCGTTCCCGCCCGGCATCGATACCCCGGAAGACCTCGAACGCGCCGAGCGCTACCTCGCAGCGCCGGACGGAACCTGAACCATGCGTCTGCTGATGGTCTGTCTGGGCAATATCTGCCGGTCTCCGCTGGCCGAAGGCGCCGTTCGCGCGCATCTGGATCGCAGCGGACTGGACTGGGTCGAAGTCGATTCCGTGGGCACCGGCGGCTGGCATGCCGGCGAGCCGCCGGATCGTCGCAGCATTGCGGTAGCGGCCGGTGTCGGCGTGGACATCCGCGGTCAGCGCGCCCGCAAACTGCGCGCTGCGGATTTCGAACACTTCGACTGGCTGCTCTGCGCCGACCGCAGCGTGCTGCGCGATGTTCGGGCGATGGCCCCAGCCGGGTCGCTCGCGCAGGCCGCGCTGCTGCTGGAATGGGCCGGGCAGGGCGAAGGTGGCGAAGTGCCGGATCCTTACACGGGCGGTCCGGACGACTTTCGCCGGGTCTGGGCGATGGTGGATGCCGCAGCCGCGGGCATCGTGGCCCGGCTCGCATCGACGCGCCCGCCCGCATGAGCGCAGGTTGCACGATCGCAGGCCGCATGCCGTCAGGCTGTAAAGTGGAATGTTGACGCTCGCTCGCAGACTAGGGATGCTGTTCTACTAATGGACATGTCTCCCGCCCCCGAATTCCCCGACAGCCTCGAATGGCTGAATCTGGCCAAGCCGCTGCGGATGGCGCAGCTGCGCGGCCGCATCACCGCGCTCGCCTTCGTCAATGCTGGTTCCGCCTGGTCGCAACAGCGGCTTGCCGATCTTGCGACCCTGCGCAGGCGCCACGGCGAACACCTGCACGTCGTCGCTATCCACGTGCCGCGCTTCGACCACGAACGCGACGCGCGCCGGGTGTTCAAGCGCCTGCACCGGTCGGCGATGGATTTCCCGATTGCGCAGGACGCCGACTGGGTGCTCTGGCAGCACTACGGCATCGACGCCTGGCCCACGGTGGTCTTCATCGACGGCCAGGGACGGGTGCGCGACCGCATCGTCGGCGACACTCCGGTGCGCGACCTCGATGTGCTGTTCGCCCGACTGCGCGCCGAGGAAGTGCCGCAGTCGGTGAACGACGAGCCGGTCGAACTGCGCCGCCATCGCGAGCCCGATCTGCCGCTTCGGTTCCCAATGGGAATCGCAGCGAATCAGCAGCATCTCTATGTTGTCGATTCCGGCCATCATCGTGTGCTGGAATGCGATTTCAACGGCCGCATCCGCCGCCAGTTCGGCAGCGGCGGCCCCGGTTTCATCGATGGCCCGATGGAGCTGGCGGCGTTCCAGAGCCCGCAGGGGCTGTGCCTGCAGCGCGATGCGCTGTACGTCGCCGACACGGGGAACCATGCCGTGCGCCGGATCAAACTGGGCAACGGCGATGTCGACACCCTTTGCGGCGCCGGTCGCCCCGGCGCGCCGGTCGAAGGCGTGATCCACGATCCCCGCTCGGTCGCGCTGGACCAGCCGCGGGCAGTCGCGGTTTCGCCTTCCAACCTCATCTGCATCGCCACCGCCGGCGACAACAAGATCTGGGCCTACGACCTCGGCGAGCATTCGCTGAAGCTGCTCGCGGGTTCTGGAGCGCTTGATATTATTGATGGCGAAGGCGCCGCGGCCGCATTCGCGGGGCCGAGTTCACTGTCCATCGTCCAGCAGATCCTGTACGTCTGCGACGAGGCCGGTTCTGCGGTGCGCAGCATCAATCTGCGTACCCGCCAGGTCACGACCTTGGTGGGGCACAGCGCCTGGCGATTCGGCAGCCTCAACGGTTCGCGCAGCGACGCGCTGCTGCAGCAGCCGCAGGCGATCGCGCTGGATGGCGCTTCGCCGGTGCTGTGGATCGCAGACAGCGGCAACGACCAGTTGCGCACCCTGCGCCTGGGCGGCGGCGAACTGAGCACAGTCAACCTGCCGCAGCGTTTGCATCTTCCGGGCGGCCTGGCGGTGGTGGCCGGCGCGGTGTGGATCGCCGACACCGATGCCCATGCGGTCCTGCGTTTCGATACCGCCGATGGCAGCCTGCGCCAGGTTCCGATCGGCGAATGACCAGCCGGATCGACGCGCCGGCCGACGACGCGTTCGACGGCCGCGCTTATGCCCGTGATCTGACCACCGCACCCGGCGTTTACCGGATGTACGCCGCCGACGGCGC
>JAYUIZ010000163.1:0-2919 GCA_043765595.1 Lysobacter sp.
CGGGGGCAACTCGCATGGGCTTGTTCAATCTCAACTTGAAGTAAGCGATTAGAATCGCTTCAGATACATAAGTTCACTCAAGAGTCAAACATTACGCCAGCACATCGCTTACGCCATCCGCGGACCCTTCGGCGCCGGGTCATCGGGAGCCTGCACCGTTTGTGTTTGTATGGTCTGGCGAAGACTCTGCTCCAGTGATTGCTGCTGGTTGATCGCGGCGACGTTTTCGCTGCTCTGCGCCAGCGTTTGATCTGCGAGTCGACCAACATCTGCCACGGCGGTTTTCGCCCAAGGTGCTGAGAGATCGGCGGTGTTCGTCATTCCGACCTTCGTGCCATCCGGCGTGAACTGCGCAGCACCAATGGTTTCCAAGCCGCGTTCCCTGGCCTTTTCGACCAAGCCGCCCGCCAGTTGCCGGCTCACGTCATCGGGCTGTCGGCCCATCTCGGCATCCCGGTCGTTCACCGCCCGAAGTGCGGCAGCGAACATGCCGTGGTTCTGGTGCATGGGATTATCGAGCAGCATCAAACTGCCTTGCCGTTGCGGCGGATCATTTCGGTCGGGCGGCTGCTCTGGCCCACCGCGGCCAGGCGCGCCAAGACGTTCGTCAGCTCCTCCTCCGCCAGGAGCAGCCGGTTGGGGCTGCGGTGCGGCCGGTTGCGGCTGCTCCCGCCTCAAGTCCGGTTCGCGGGGATCGATGTGGAGCAGAGGCGCGACCACACCGTTTCGGTTGATGCTGAGATCGACAACCCCATTGCCACGGTCTACGCGGGAAATCTGGCTGCGCTCTATTTCGCTCCATTGTCCGCCAACGTAGGCCACGCCGTGGCCGTCGCGATTCCAGTGCACGAAATCATCGCCGGCCACGTAAAAGCCTGCTCGCGGCCTTCCATTCGGCGGCTGGGGGTGGCCTTCGGACATCGTCCCACCACGGTCCAGTGCGTCAATGAAGCGTCCCGATGCTTCTGGGCTCAGAAATAACGAGCGCATGGTGTCGTATTGGGCTCCGAGATTGGGATTGGCTGGATTTGCCTGGTGTGCGGCCACTGGTCCCACAAGTGGCTGGTTCACCACGTTCGTCCACGCTTCCGACAGTGGATTGTCTGGAGAAGCGTTGCGCAGCGCGTTAAACACGGTTACGCCGCGCAAGGTGTTGTTCGCGCCACTCTCGATGTAATCCGGGTCGCCATTCCTCTGATTGGGACGGAGGGCATCGATCGCCGTTTTAACTTCGTCAGGCGAGGTCAGCGTTCCGGCTTCAACTCGGCGCATGATCCCAGGCCAATAACCGTTTCCCGCCTGATTCTGCAACTTCATGAACATGCCAGCGAGTGCCGCTTGATCGTCCCCGGATGCATTGGTGTATGCATCCGTGCGCCTCAGCCTTTCAAGCGCGGAATCGCCGTTGCCGCGAACCGCATCCTCGGCGGTCACACCATTGACATGCTGCGTGTCCAGGCCATGCACGAATGCTTTGCCTTGGTCGGACACGAGGAAGCGATTGATGTTCGTCCGATCGATGTCCCGTGCGCCCGCCGCTGTCATTTCCCGCCCTGTGCGTTGCAGCGACTCGAGCGTGGCGTCATACGCATTCGGGTTGAGTTCCACCGTGGCGCGGTCGGGCTGGGTAGCTGCCCAGCGCTGATAACCGTCGAGCATGTTCCTAGCGACCTCGGGGTGCTGTCCCAAATCGATCTGCAAAGTGCCAAACGAATAGCCGCTGTTGCCCACCGGAGCCATGAGCCCGTTGCGGACGTTGCCTGCGAAGCGAAGCTCGTAAGCCACGTCGTCTCCAGCGACGCTGCCTTCCGACGTCACGCCGACTGCAAAATAAGCGGCAGCCTTGAGTTCATTGGCCGTCAACGGCACCGGCTCTGTCATGTTCCATCTCCCTCTTCGTTGCGTGAAAGACATGCCTGTATCCACGGCTGCTCGACCAGGACTTTAAGCGACGGTCCTGCGCTTTCGACGCGCCTGAAATCGGCGAAGCAGCTGCCTTTCTTGCCATCCAAGTCGCCGAGTTTTCCGCCGCACAAGCGCAAGGGCCGGTCGATAGCTTCCCAACCGGTTTCGCAATCCATTCTGGTCTCGCTACCGGGTCGGCCGCAGATGCGGGTGCGGCGCGCTTCGAGCGGCGAGGTCGCTTCCGCGATGATCTTGCCCTCATATCCGTCGCCCGATGCGAAGTAGGACCACGTCCCACAGATTCTCTTTCCACGCTGTAACAGCAAGTAGCGGCTGCACTGTTCTGGACCTTCAGTCCCGGCGCAGGACTCCCAACTGCCAGCGAACGGTGCTGTTTCAACAGCATCAGGTTTCGGGCCGGCTGCAGCTTGCTTGGTCGCAGAGGCAGAGGTAGAGGACGTAGCCACATTCGATCCGGAGTTCGCGCACGCAGCAACACTCACTGAAAGCATTGCGCAGAGACCGAGGGCTGCCAAAGGCGTTTTTCGGGGCGCGCCGGCCTTTACATCGGCAACGATTGGAACCGTTGTGACCCGAGAAGATAAGCGGGTAGGGAACACTCCGGGAGATTTTTCGCTTTTCATGATGACGCTACCTTCCTTGCCAACAGCACTGGCCAAGTATGCCTTAACGTCCATCTGCTGGTTGCGGGAATCGCGATGGTGCAGAACGGCCAATCGACTTCCACAAGCTCATTCAGCTTTGTGAGCATTGATGGTGGGCCATCTTGCGATTAACGTAAACGTTGGTCCGGTGTGGACTCGCCCACTGCTCACGGACAGCACACAATGATGGCCCCTAAAAAGTTGAAATTGCCTACCTCGTTCGAGCCGCTGACTGGATTCCGTTCGCAGGAACTTTAGCCCAAGGCCGTAAGGCGCAATGGTCGTGTCGCGTAGGGTGGAACCCGCGTAGCGGATTTCACCGTTTAGCACGCCGACGTAACAATGTTTT
>JAYUIZ010000164.1:0-2917 GCA_043765595.1 Lysobacter sp.
CACAAGCCGGTGGTGTTCCGCGCCACGCCGCAGTGGTTCATCTCGATGACCCAGGCGAATCTGTGCGCCGACGCGCTGGACGCCATCAAACAGGTCGAATGGTTCCCCGGCTGGGGCGAAGCGCGTATCGCCGGCATGATCGAAGGCCGCCCCGACTGGACGATCTCGCGCCAGCGCACCTGGGGCGTGCCGATCGCGCTGTTCGTGCATCGCGAAACCGGCGAACCGCATCCCAATTCGCCGTCGCTGATGCGCCAGGTCGCCGAGCGCGTCGAGCGCGAAGGCGTCGATGCGTGGTACGCGCTGGATGCCGCCGAGTTGCTCGGCGAACTCGCTGCGGATTACGACAAGGTCACCGACATCCTCGATGTGTGGTTCGACTCCGGCGTGACCCACGAATGCGTGCTCGCACAGCGACCGGAGGACGGGCTGCGCAAGCCGGCCGACCTGTATCTGGAAGGCTCCGATCAGCATCGCGGCTGGTTCCAGAGCGCACTGCTGACGGGTGTGGCGATCGACAAGGCCGCGCCGTACCGGCAGTGCCTCACCCACGGATTCACGGTCGATCAACACGGCCGCAAGATGTCGAAGTCGCTCGGCAACGGTATCGATCCGCAGGACATCATGAAGACCCTGGGCGCCGACATCCTGCGCCTGTGGATCGCATCCGCCGACTACACCAACGAGATGACCCTGTCGCAAGAGATCCTCAAGCGCAACGCCGACGTGTACCGCCGTCTGCGCAACACCGCGCGCTTCCTGCTCGGCAACCTGCACGGTTTCGATCCGGCGGTGCATCTGCTCGCGCACGAGGACATGCTGGCGCTCGACCGCTGGATCGTGCATCGCGCCGACGCGCTGCAGCATCAGATCGCGAACGCCTACGCCCGCTACAACTTCGCCGAGATCGTGCAGGCGCTGATCAACTTCTGCAGCGTCGATCTGGGCTCGCTGTATCTGGACGTGACCAAGGACCGCCTCTACACCATGCGCGAGGATTCGCGCGGCCGCCGCAGCGCGCAGAGCGCGATGTACCGCATCAGCGAAGCTTTCGTCCGCTGGATCGCGCCGATCCTCAGCTTCACCGCTGATGAGATGTGGCAGCACCTGTCGGGCGAGCGCGAGGAGAATGTGCTTTTCGCGACGTGGTGTGAGGGTTTGGCGCCGTTGCCGAAGAATGTCTTGCCGGACGACCTTACGCTCGACGGCGAACGCTTCGACCGCCTGCTTGCGCTGCGCGAACAGGTCGCGAAGACGCTGGAGCCGATGCGCGCCAGCGGCGAGATCGGTGCTGCGCTGGATGCCGAAATCACCATCCATTGCGGCCCGAAAGAATTCGCGTGGCTGTCATTGATCGCCGGTGAGCTGCGGTTCTACTTCATTAGCGGCGACGTGACAGTCGTACAAGGCGAGAATGCGCAGACGTCCGTGTTGGCAGCCGTCAGCGTCAATCCCAAATGCATCCGCTGCTGGCATCACCGCGCCGACGTGGGTACGCATGCCGACCATCCCGAAATCTGCAGCCGCTG
This sequence comes from Lysobacter sp., assembly GCA_043765595.1. Classification (GTDB taxonomy): domain Bacteria; phylum Pseudomonadota; class Gammaproteobacteria; order Xanthomonadales; family Xanthomonadaceae; genus Lysobacter_I. Next base: position 1,530 of record JAYUIZ010000164.1, read on the forward strand.
CGTCAGCAACGTCGAAGGCCCGGGCGAAGTGCGGAAGTGGTTTTGATGTCCCTTCTCCCCCCGGGAGAAGGTGCCCGAAGGGCAGATGAGGGTACGCCGTGCCCGCGTCCTGTCCGTCCGTACTCCGCACTCCCTCATCCGGCGCTTCGCGCCCCCTTCTCCCGGCGGGAGAAGGGAACAGCAAGGCCCAACGAGCAATGACCCAAGCCCCTAAACCCAACGCCCTCATCTGGCTGCTGCTGTCCGCGGTGGTCATCGGCCTCGACCAGTGGTCCAAACAGTGGGTGCTGACCAGCCTCCCCGAGTTCCAGCCGGTGCCCGTGATCGAGGGCTACTGGAACTGGTACCGCACCTACAACCCCGGCGCCGCGTTCAGCTTCCTCGCCAATGCCGGGGGCTGGCAGAAATACTTCTTCGCCGTGCTGGCGATCGGCATCAGTGGCCTGCTGACCTACTGGCTCTCGCGCACCGCGCGCGGCCACTGGCGCGAGGCGCTGCCGTTCTCGCTGGTGATCGGCGGGGCGCTGGGCAATCTGATCGACCGTCTGCTGCACGGCCACGTGATCGATTTCATCCAGTGGCACTGGAAAGACGTCTACTACTACCCGTCGTTCAACATCGCCGACTCGGCCATCGTCGGCGGCGCCATCGCCCTGGTGGTGTTCGGTGTGTTCAGCGGCCGCGGCAAGCCCCCGGCGGAAGGGGGATAATCCCGGCATGGAAATCATCCTCGCCAATCCCCGTGGCTTCTGCGCCGGCGTTGACCGCGCCATCGAGATCGTCAAACGCGCCATCGAGACTCTCGGCGCGCCCATCTACGTCCGCCATGAGGTGGTGCACAACCGCTTCGTGGTCGAAGACCTGCGCCAGCGCGGCGCGGTGTTCGTGGAAGAACTGGACGAAGTGCCGGACAACGCCACCGTCATCTTCAGCGCCCACGGCGTCTCGCAGGCGGTGCGCGCCGAGGCCACCCGCCGCGGCCTGAAGGTCTTCGACGCCACCTGTCCGCTGGTGACCAAGGTGCATTTGGAAGTGGCCCGCCACTGCCGCGCCGGTCGCGACGTGGTGCTGATCGGCCACGCCGGCCATCCCGAGGTCGAAGGCACGATGGGCCAGTGGCTGGCCGAAGCCGGCACCGGTCGTATCTATCTGGTCGAGGACATCGACGACGTGTCGCGGCTGGAAGTCACCCAGCCCGCCAATCTGGCCTACACCACCCAGACCACGCTGTCGGTGGACGACACCCGCGGCATCATCCAGGCACTGCGCGATCGCTACCCGGAGATGCTGGGCCCGCGCAACGACGACATCTGCTATGCCACCCAGAACCGCCAAGACGCCGTGCGCGAGCTGTCCGAGCAGTGCGACCTGCTGCTGGTGGTGGGCTC
>JAYUIZ010000165.1:0-2913 GCA_043765595.1 Lysobacter sp.
ATCGAAAACAAAGCGCGCCGAGGACGGCGAGCGCGTGAAAGAACACCTGCTGCTGACCCGCTACAGCCCGGCGCGCGTTGAAACCGGCGAAATGCTCAGCATCAAGGACGTCGAAGACGTGCTGGGGCTCAAAACTGTCGGCGTGATTCCCGAATCGCCGGACGTGCTCAACGCATCCAACAAGGGCGAGCCGGTGATTCTCGATATGGAATCGAACGCAGGTCAAGCCTACGACGACGCCGTCGCGCGGCTGCTGGGCGAAGAGCGCCCGATGCGCTTCACCCAGTACGAGAAGAAAGGATTCTTCAGCAAGCTGTTCGGAGGTTGAGCCCATGTCTCTCTTCGATTTCCTGAAGCCCAAGAAAAACACCGCCTCAGTCGCGAAGGAGCGCCTGCGCATCATCGTCGCACAGGAGCGCAGCAGCCGCGGTGCGCCCGACTACTTGCCGATGCTGCAGCGCGAACTGCTGGAAGTGATCCGCAAGTACGTCAGCGTCGACGTGGATGCCGTGAGAGTCGAGATGGCGAAAGACGGCGACCACGACGTGCTCGACATCTCGGTGGCGCTGCCCGACGGGCGTCCGTCGATTCCCTGATCGTTCTTGTGGGAACGGCGCAGGCCACGATGAACTCATGTCCGTGAGCCTGATCGCGGCTTCCGCCGCTCCCGCAGACCACATCGTCCTTACACTCGGCGAGATCGACCTCGCCGATGTCGTTGCGCTGCTCGCCCGTTACGACCTGCGCCTGGCGCTGGTCGACGACGGCGCACCGATTCCCGGCAGCTACTGGGGCGAGCCCGAGGCCGGGCTGATCGGCAACGTCGTCCATGCGCGCCGCGACACGCCGATGCACTCGCTGCTGCACGAAGCCTGCCATCTGATCGTCCTGCTGCCCGAACGCCGCGCCGCGATCCACACCGACGCCAGCGATTGCCAGCGAGAAGAAGACGCAACCTGCTGCCTGCAATTGTTGCTGTCCGACGCCCTGCCCGGCTTCGGGATCGAGCGCGCGTACGCCGACATGGATGCCTGGGGCTACACCTTCCGGCTGGGTTCGGCGCGCGCCTATGCGGAGCAGGATGCCGACGCGGCGTGGGCATGGCTGGCCGATGCGGGGCTGGTCGATAAAAACCGCAGACTCTTGGTCCCGTGCTGTGGCGTCAACCAACATCTATAAAAGTGGCTGCTTTTACTCGATTTTGCTATCAATCAATGGGGTAAATGCCCGATTATTGCCCCCAGTGCGGGCCTCCTGTACTGGAATATCTTGGGACCGCGCGGGACAAGCTACCGAATACGACATCCGACACACCGCTGCCGGACCGCCGCCACGAAAGCGCGTGCAAACTCTTCCTGCAAACTGCCAGTTGCTGTTGATTATCTCGGTTCGGCCACGTGTGCCTGTGCATGAAGCGGCTCCAGTCCCTCCTCGCCGATGCAATGCGTGCTGCACGGGAAAGCGATCAGTTCATCAATTACATTCAACCATTCGCCGTTGAAATGCTCGATCAGGTTTCGCTGCCAGACGTGCGGCATGGCCCATAGCTGTGCGCAGCGGGCCACGGCCGCGTCGTAGTTCGCATGGCACTCGAAGTACACCAGATACAACGGCGTCTGCTGGTGCTGGCCATAACGGCGCTTCTGGATGCGATAAATCCCGTTCCTGTTCGCGTAGGCGTTCACCAGACTGGTCGCGGCGTTGACGTAGTACGGCCGTCCTCGCGCGAACGCCAGCAGGTAAACGATCGCTTCCGGCTCCGGCAGCGGGCGGCCCCGCAGGCTGTCCAGCGTCCAGACCGCCGCCTCGGTCGCCTGCATCTCGGAGTGACCTACCAGGCTGCTGAAATACCTCCCTCAGCAGTAGAATGAAGCCCTGATTTCGACAGGCACCTCCGATGCGCGGCGCAGACCACTTCACCGAATCCCTGTTCATCATGCGCAAGCTTGAGGACTACGTGCCGACAGATCACCCGTTGCGCCCGATCCGGGCGATGGTCAATGCAGCCTTGGCACGGCTTGACCCACTGTTCCGGCAGATGTATGCCGATGATGTGCTGGGTGGTCGCCCGAGTATTGCGCCGGAGAAGCTGCTGCGTGCGATGCTGCTACAGGTGCTTCACAGCGTCCGCTCGGAGCGGATGCTGATGGAGCAGATTCAATACAACATGCTGTATCGCTGGTTTGTGGGTCTGCCGATGGATGCTGAGGTCTGGGTGCCGACGGTGTTTTCAAACAACCGTGAGCGTCTGATCAAGCACGATGCGGTGGTCGCGTTCTTCAATGAAGTGCTGGCGATTGCGGAACGGAATCGATGGCTGTCGGAAGAGCATTTCAGTGTGGACGGCACCTTGATTCAAGCATGGGCGGGCCACAAGAGCTTCGTTCGCAAGGACGGCAGCGATGACGAAGACGGTGATTTTCGTGGGACATCACGCAGCAATGAGACGCACGCATCGACGACGGACCCGGATGCCCGTTTGTATCGCAAGGGAAAGACCGCCAGCGAGTTGCGCTACATGGGCCATATCCTGATCGAGAACCGCAACGGTCTGGTGGTGAGCGGAATGGTGACGCGAGCGGATGGACATGCGGAGCGTGAAGCGGCGAAGGCGATGATCGGTGATGCGGTGCAGGCGGCAGCAGCTGATGCGCAGCTGACGCTGGGCGCGGACAAGGGCTATGACGCGCAGGAATTTGTGGATGCACTCACTGAGCTGAAGGTCAGTCCGCATATTGCGCAGAACAACACTGGTCGCCGCTCTGCGGTTCCGGAGAGTGTGGCAGGAAGTGATGGTTATTCGATCTCGCAGCTCAAGCGCAAGCGTGTCGAGCAGCCGTTTGGCTGGGGCAAGCTGGTGGGTGGTTTGCGACAGGTGATGGTGCGTGGACTGGAGAAAGTGGATCAGGTGCT
>JAYUIZ010000166.1:0-8536 GCA_043765595.1 Lysobacter sp.
ACTTCTTCGAGCACTACAAGGATCTGGAGAAGGGCAAGTGGGTGAAGCTCGACGGCTGGGGTGATGCCGCCGAAGCCAAGCAGCTGATCCTGGAATCCATCGTCCGCTACAACGAGACGCCGGAAGCGGACAAGCCGCACTTCTGAGCTCTCCAGGTACGCCGTCCGCATCACCGGGAACCCGTGCATTGCGCGGGTTCTTCCGTTCCGGCCCCCGATGGACCGCCCGGCGCTTGACATGCTGCCGGGCTCTCCGGATATAGAAGGCTGCAAGCCCGCCTATCGCCAGCCGGAGACCCATCGATGTTCCGTATCGAAGAATTCATCACCGCCATCGAACAGGAAACGATGGAAGCCACGGTGCGTCGCGCCTGCGATGCCGCGGTGCGCGATCCGCTGGCGCAGTTCGTCTTCATCGACCGCTACACCCGCTGGAACGGCTACGCCGGCGCACTGGTCGCCAAGCTGTCGGGCAACATCGGCGAATCGCAGGACCTCTTCCTCGACGCCAACGAGCCGGACCACGCGCAGGCGGTGCGCGGCATCGATGTCGCCAGACACGTGCTGGACGCCACCGTCGACGAACACCTCGATAAGGGCCACCGGGTACCGCATCGCACCCTCGCCCAGGCCATGCGCAAGGCCGCCGCCAACTACGCCGGACTGCCGCTGCCGGAGCGCAATGCGCTGTCGGAACCGCCGGCATGGCTGCAGGACGTCGTCGCGCGCACCTTCGTCTGCTACGGCAGCGTGGCGCACGACGCCGACGCGCTGATCTGCTCAATCGGCACGCATATCGCTTCCGAATCGATGGCCGACCGCGAATACGCGATCATCGACCGCGTATTCCGCGGCGAACGCAACTACGAAGGCTTCTATCAATATCTTCGCGATCGCGATTTCCGGGTGGAACTGGGCGGCAAACTGGTGCACGCCTACGCCTGGATCACCATCCACGCGACGTTTGAATCGCAGGGCGTCGAAGCCGACCACCTGGCCGAAGCGATGAAGGCGCTGGAACTAGCCGCGCGCTTCCGCCCCGAATCGCGCGAACGCATCCTGGAGCTGGCGCGCGAGGGTTATCGGCAGTTCGCGGAGATCCAGCGCGATTTCTTCGTACATGCCGAGCGGGAGTGCGCGGCGGCGGCGGATAGACAGCGACAGGCGGCTTGAGAACCGCACGGGCGAAGCCGAGCGGAACGAATCATTACGCGTATTCGCCCGCTGCTGTCCCGGGAGCCTTCGCATCCGCGGGCGCCACCGCGACGCGGTGGATCATCACCATCATCACCTGAAACCATGGCATCTCATTGCGCAGGGTCACGCCCTGCGCCAGCGGGCGCACCGACGCGGCGAAGGCGTCGAACGCGGCGCGGAATGTCGCGCGGCCCTCGGGGGCGTCGCCGTACTGCGCCCATAGCCCTTTCCACTGCTGGATCAGGCGGTCGGCGCGCTGCTGCAATACCGGCAACTGCGGATTTGGCAAGGCTTCACCAAGCAGGAAAGACAGGTGCTGGTTGAGTTCCCACGGGCTCATTACCGCGGGCACGTTCACCGCTTCGCAGGCGAAATCGGCGGGAGCCATCGGATCTGGGGCGACGCGCTTCGGCATCCAGCCCTCGCGCGCGGCGTCATGCGCGCGGCCCTGCGCGACCTTGTCCCAAAACGCGCCGCCGCCGACGGTGTCGCAAACCAGATGGATGCGCGACTGCACCGCGTCGTTCAATACACGATGCTGACGCCAGGTGTCGAAGATCCAGCACTCGCCGGCGGCCATGTTGATGGTCTGGCCGCCGCATTCAAACTGTACGGTCGGCTGGGTCACGATCGGCACGTGCACGCGCACGCGCTCGGTCCAGTAATAGCCCTGATCGGCGTGGCGGGTCACTTCCGCTTGGCCGGCGAGGCGCATCAGCCGGGTGCGGCCGACGGTGGCGCCAAAGCTGGCCAGCGTCTGCTGCAGGTACGGGCAACGCTGAAGGTGCAGCGTCGGACGCATGACGCCGGAGAACGCTTCGTTGTCGGGATCGCCGTCCACCGCCAGCAGCGGCAGCATGGAATTGCCCGGGAAGCCCTGCGGATGCGGCTTCCAGACCGACTCGCCGAGGGCTTCGATTTCCTGGGCGAGCACGGCCGCATCGAACAGCAGCGGCAACTGGATGAAGGGCACCTGGAGTTTCAAGGCTCGGACCTGCGTGAGCTGCGTGTGGCGGAATTGTAGGCGGTCGGGCCGGTTTGGGTTTGATCGGGGTCAGACTGGGCGGAAACAATCGGGGTTTGAGGGCGGACGCAACAGCAACAGCAAATCCCCCCTGCCCCCCCTTTTTCAAAGGGGGGAACATCGGCAGCACACTTGCAACGGCCGGACCTGATCCCTGAATGCCTTCGGCTTCGCCCCCTTTGAAAAAGGGGGCTACGGGGGATTTGCTCCTGGCCTCGCTCGCGTGATCCCCAACTGCCTCGGCTTCGCCCCCTTTGAAAAAGGGGACGACGGGGGATTTGCTCCTGGGCCGTCGCTCCGCCACACCACGCGCGGGCAGGCCCGAACCCGCGCAGACATGGGCATCACCCGGCGCGCGCGCGCGCCGCCGACAGTCCGATCAGGCGCGAGACCACGATCGCGATGAACATCACGCCCGCGAACATCTCCAGCATCACCAGCGCACGCGCCGGCGGCGTCACCGGCACGATGTCGCTCAGGCCGACGCCGGACATCACGCTGAAGCTCATGAACAACAGTTCCATCCAAGTGCGTGCAGCCTCCGGCGCAGTCGGCGCGGAAAAACTGCCCGGATACCACGTCTGGCAAACCGAATACGCAAATGCCCAAGACCAGGCCAGCAGGGTGAACGTGGCGCCCACCGCCAGCAGTTCATCCAGGGTGACGCGATGGTCGCCCAGCATATAAATGATCAGCCCAATCGCGGCGTAGAAATACAGCGCCGCTTGCAGCATCTGCGCTACCGGCAACAGCGTTCGATCGCCGGTGAAGTCCGCCAGCAGCGACATCATCACCGCCGGCACCGCCATCAGCCAAGCCACCCAGTTGATCGCGGGGCTGCGGTTGACCACCCACAGCACCAGCGCCAGCACCAGGATGCCGAACGCGCCGAATACCGCGCGGCCGGTGCCGGAATCGTCCAGCACCGGATACAGCACCACCGCCAGCAGTTGCGCCGCCAACAGCAGACCGGCCGGATGCCGGCGCAGCTGCGCGATCGTCTTCAACATCGCTTTGTTCATCGCGCTGCCGCACTCCATTCGCGTTCCACGTCGAGGACCGCACGCGCGAATGCTGCCATGAACGGAATGCCGACGGTGTCATACTCATAGCGGTCGTCGTTGTAGATGCCGTCGGCGTTGACCTGGATGCTGGCCGCCAGCATGAATTCCGCGCCGGAATCGAGATCGACCACATACGCCACTTCGCTGAGCGATCCATAGGCCATTCCCGACTTGCCGGACACGCTCAAGCCATCTGGATAACGCGCGTGGCTGTCACCGACGAAGAACCAGCGCGCGTGGCCGTCCGGATAAACGCTTTCCGGATAGACCGGCGACACGCTGTCGCGCGGACGCAGCGCCAAGGCCCGCAGCAGGCGTGCGCGCAGGGCGCCGTCGATCTGCCAGCGTTGCGCGGCAGGCACCGACTCCGGCGCCACGAATGCCTGCAGCATGCGCAGGCTGTCGGCCAGCGGCAGGAAATTTGCGTGCGAGAAATCGTGCGGCCCTGAGGTGATGCTGCCATCGTCGTTCTGCCAGCCTGTGCCCACTTGCACCCGGCCGAACGGGAACCGCTGCGCGGCGGCGATGCCCGCGGAGAAACGGCGCAGCGCGCCGCCATCCGCGGACAGCAGCGCCCCGCCGCCGCTGCGCCGGTTCGCTTCGATGTCGGACGAACCCAGCCGCGCGATCAGGCGCGCATGCGGATAGCCCAGCGCGCGCAGCCGACGATGGATGACGTCGCCGCCCAGCAGGTCGTACCAGCGATTGAACGGGCGGTTGTCGCTGATCGCGAACGTGCGGTCGATACCGCGCGCAAACGTATCGTCCAGCGGCTCGTCGCCCCACTCGCCGCTTGCGGGCGCGGCGTGCAGGCGCAGCACGCTGTCCGCACCGCCGCCCGCGGCCTGCACCGCTTCGGCCATCAGCAGCGCCATCGGCAATTTGACGACACTGGCGGCCGGAAACCAGCGCCGCGGGGTGAGGCCGCGATCGTGGGTGACGTAGCGCCGCCCGCCGTCGGCATCGCGCACGATCCGCACCCAGCGCAGTTGCAGCGCATGCTGCGGATCATCGACCACAGCGGCCAGCGCGGCCGGCATGCGCGCGAAGACCGCGGACCACACATCGTCCGAGCGCAGCGCATCCGACTGCAGCGCATCCGGCCGCAGCAAGGCATCGCCGATGGAGGCATACGATCGATGCGGCAGCGCAGCGGCTCCCAAGCCAAGCGCGGACAGCGCCAGAAAGCGACGTCGATCCATTGCGCTCAACGCATCACCCCGCATGCGCCGCGAACATCATGTTGTGGTGCCGCATCCTGCCGACGCTGCATACGCTTGTCTCCGATCGATACGTTGGATCGAACATAACCCGGATCTCCAACAGTCATCTCCAACAGCGATCTTCGACAGCAACCCTCGACGGCATGCCACCGCGCACGGCCTGCCCGCGGACGCGCGCGGACGCGCGCGGCCCGCGTCATGCGAGGGCGTGAAAACGAATGCACGCAGACAGCGGCCCCGTCCGGACTGAGGCCGGGTATGAATACGATTACAGCGGGCTCGCTCTGGGTCGATCCGGCTCCTAAGCTCCGTGGGTTTAGGCGTCGGCCACATCCGGCGGCGCCGGCCAATGCACCGTTCCGAGGAGTCCAGTCACGCATGACAGTCACCGACCACACTGCCCGCGCCATCACTGACGGTTCCACACACGCCGGTTCGACGCTGGCTGGCTCCACCACCGCCGACCTGCTTCCGGCCTTCCGCGCCGCGCTGGCGATGACCCGCAGCGATACCCAAGCCGTGCCGGCCGCGCGCGCCGCCCTGCGCGCCGCCGCCGATGTCTGTCGCGACACACTGGCGCAGCGCTGGGCCGCGACCCAGGCCGAGGACGGCCGCCGCGCGCCGTCCAGCCGCCGCGTGCACTACCTGTCGATGGAATTCCTGATGGGCCGCGCCCTGCGCAACGCGCTTGCAGCGCTGCAGCTGGAACCCGCACTGGCGGAAGAACTCTCCGCGCGCGGGCTGTCGCTGGCCGACGTACTGGAAGCCGAACCCGACGCCGCGCTGGGCAATGGCGGTCTGGGCCGGCTCGCCGCCTGCTTCCTGGATTCCTTCGCCGAAACCGGCCTACCCTCGTTTGGCTACGGCCTTCGCTACCGCTACGGCATGTTCGCGCAGGGCACACAGGACGGCCGCCAGATCGAGCGCCCCGACGACTGGTTGCGCCACGGCGCGCTGTGGGACATCGAACGCCCCGATGTTGAATACGTGGTCGGCTTCGGTGGACAGGTCGAATCCGACGGCATCGGCGGCCGCCGCTGGCAGCCGGCCGAACGCGTGCTCGCTCGCGCCTACGACTTCATCGTCCCGGCGCACCACGGCGAGCGCGTGTCGACCCTGCGTCAATGGCAGGCCAGCGCCGAGGACGCGATCGACTTCGCCGCGTTCTGCCGCGGCGATCACGCCGCCGCCGCGCGCCATCTGGTCGCCGCCGACGCATTGAACTGGGTGCTGTATCCCGACGACAGCACCGACGCCGGCCGCGAGCTGCGCCTGAAGCAGGAAGCGCTGCTGGTCAGCGCCTCGCTGCAGGATCTCATCGCCAGGCATCTCGCTGAAGGCCGGCCGCTGGACGCTCTGGGTCAGGGCAACGCGATCCACCTCAACGACACCCACCCCGCACTGGCGCCTGCGGAACTGATGCGCCTGTTGATCGACCATCACGGCTTGGGCTGGAACGACGCATGGGCGATCACTCGCCAGGCGGTGTCGTACACCAATCACACGCTGATGCCCGAAGCGCTGGAAACGTGGCCGCTGCGCATGTTCGAAGCACTGCTGCCGCGTCATCTGGAAATCATCTATCGCATCAACCACGAATTCCTCGCCGACGTGCGCGCGCGCTATCCGGACGACCCCGCGCTGGTGCAGAGCGTGTCGCTGATCGACGAAACCCGCGGCCGCCGCGTGAAAATGGCAGCGCTCGCGGTACTGGCGTCGCACAAGGTCAACGGCGTGGCGAAACTGCATTCGGAACTGATGGTCGACACCATTTTCGCCGACTTCGCCAAGCTCTTCCCCGACCGCTTCATCAACGTCACCAACGGCGTCACGCCGCGACGCTGGCTGCAGCAGGCCAACCCGGGGCTGTCGTCGCTGCTGGACGACACCATCGGCGACTGCTCGCACGATACAAGCTGGCGTCGCGACCTCGCGGCACTCGCGCGGCTCCGCGAACACGCGGACGACCGCGTGATCGGCCAGCGTCTCGCCAGCGTGAAACAGGCCAACAAGCAGCGGCTCGCCGCGCTGATCCGCCATGAGCTGGGCATCGAAGTCGACCCTGCATCGCTGTTCGACGTGCAGATCAAGCGCATCCACGAATACAAGCGCCAGCTGCTGAACCTGCTCCACGTGGTCTCGCGTTATCAGGCGATGCTGGCGCAGCCCGACGGCCCGGACGGCAACGGTTGGACGCCGCGTACGGTGATATTCGCCGGCAAGGCTGCATCGGCCTATCACACCGCGAAACAGATCATCCGCCTCGCCCACGACATCGGCCGCACCATCAACAGCGATCCGCGCCTCGGCGGCAAACTCAAACTGGTGTTCATGCCGAACTACGGCGTGAGTCTGGCCGAAACCATCATTCCCGCGGCCGATCTGTCCGAACAGATTTCCACCGCCGGCACCGAAGCCTCCGGCACCGGCAACATGAAGTTCGCGATGAACGGTGCGCTGACCATCGGCACCTGGGACGGCGCGAACATCGAAATGGCCGAAGCCATCGGCGAATCCGATCTGTTCGTATTCGGCCTGCGCACCGACGACATCGCGAAACTGCGCGCGGTGGGCTACGACCCGCGATGGATCGCCAGCCAGAACCCGCAGTTGCAGCAGGTACTGGACGCGGTCGGCAACGGCGCCTTCAGCCCGGGCGAACCCAAACGCTATCGCGCGCTCATCGACGGCCTGCTCGGCGCGGATCCGTATCTGCTGCTCGCCGACTTCGCCGACTACGTCGCCGCGCAGGCGCGCGTCGATGCGCTGTACCGCGATCAGGATGCGTGGAACGCCTGCGCGCTGCGCAACATCGCCGGCATGGGTTTTTTCTCCACCGATCGCACCGTCCGCGAATATGCAGAGAACGTCTGGGCCGTACCGAAGCACAGCGGCCGACGCAGCTGAACATGCTCTCACAGCGGGACATCGACGCACTGCTGGCGGCGCGACACGCCGATCCGTTCGCGGTGCTGGGCCTGCATGCCGATGCCGACGGCAAACTGTGGATCCGCGCGCTGCTGCCGGGCGCGGACGCGGTCGAACTGCTCGACGCCGCCAGCGGCCGAGCCTTGACTGATCTGCTGCATCATCGCGACGGCTTCTTCGAAGCGCGCGTACCGCTGCGTCGCAAACGCTTCGACTACCGGCTGAAGGTCCGCTGGCACGATGGTCATGAAGCCGTGTATGCGGACACTTTCGCCTTCGGCCCGCAGATCGGCGAAGACACGCTGCTCGCCTTCCGCGAAGGCCGCGAATTGCGCCCGCAGAAGTTCCTCGGCGCACATCCCTGCACGATCGACGGCATCGACGGCGTGCGCTTCGCGGTATGGGCACCGAATGCGCGCCGGGTCAGCGTAGTCGGCGATTTCAACGCCTGGGATGGCCGCCGCCATCCGATGCGACTGCGCCACACCGCCGGCGTGTGGGAGATCTTCGTTCCGCACGCTGCCGACGGCGATCTTTACAAGTTCGAACTGGTCGCCGCCGATGGCGCATTGCTGCCGACCAAAGCCGATCCGTTCGCGCGCGCCGCGCAGCTGCGGCCCGACACCGCAAGCAAGGTCGCCGCCGCGATGCCGATGCGCGCGCTGCCGCCGGAACGGGCCGCCGCCAATGCGCGTCATGCACCGATCAGCATCTACGAAGTGCATCCAGGCTCGTGGCGCAGCAACCATGATGGCAGCGTTTTAGATTGGGACACGCTTGCAGCGCAGTTGCCGACGTATGCAGCTGACCTCGGCTTCACCCACATCGAACTGATGCCGGTCTCGGAATATCCATTCGACGGTTCGTGGGGCTATCAGACGCTGGGCATGTTCGCGCCGACCGCGCGCTTCGGTACGCAGGAAGGTTTCCTGCGCTTTGTCGAAGCCTGCCACGCGCACGGCATCGGCGTAATCGTCGACTGGGTGCCGGCGCATTTTCCGAAGGACGCCCACGGCCTGGCGCAGTTCGACGGCACCGCGCTGTACGAGTATGCCGACCCGCGTGAAGGCGAACACCGCGACTGGGGCACGCTGATCTACA
>JAYUIZ010000167.1:0-2910 GCA_043765595.1 Lysobacter sp.
TATCGTTAAGCGTTTCCAGCAGCACCAGCGCCGCGCCCACCGCAATCGCCGGCCGCGCCAGCGGTAACGCCACGCGCACGAACAGGGCCGCGCCACCCACGCCCAGCGAGCGCGCAGCCTCCACCAGGCTGGCGGCCTGCGCTGCGAACATCGCGCGGACCGTGAGATAGACGTAGGGATACAGCACCAGCCCCAACAGCACGATGCACGCCGGCAGCGAGCGCAGGTCGGGCAGGCGGAAATCGCGCGGACTGTCGTAACCCAGCATCGTGCGCAGCGCTGTCTGCAGCGGGCCCAGCGGATGCGACAGATCGAGATAGGCGAAGGCGACGATGTACGTCGGCACCGCCAGCGGCAGCAGCAGCGCCCAGCCAAACAGCCGCCGGCCCGGGAACTCGTAGGCGGTCACCAACCATGCGCAGAGCGTGCCCATCGGTATTGCCACGGCGGCCACGCCGGCCAGCAGCATCAGCGTATTCAAGGTCGCCTGCGGCAATGCGTGCGCGATCAGATGCGACCAAAGCCCCTCGCTGCCCTGCGCCGCGGTCCACAGCAACGCGCCCAGCGGCAGCGCGACCAGGGCCGCGATCGCAAATGCAGCCGCAAGCCACAGACGTTCGCCTTTGCCGGGACGCATCAGCCCCTGACCGTCAACGCGTTGCCCGGCGAAAGCACCGCATCACTCGTCGAAGCCGACGCGGTCGACCAGCACACTGGCACGCGCACGATGCTTGACGATATCGCCCAAGGGCAGCGGATCGACCTTGAGCGGACCGAAACCCGCGACGATCGGATCCAACGCCACGCCCTTCTTCACCGGAGACTCGTAATTGGCCTGCGCGTAGACGCCCTGGGCGCGGTCCGACACCAGGTATTCGAGCAGGCGCACCGCGTTGGCGCGGTTCGGCGCGTGCCGGGCCACGGCCGCGCCGCTGATGTTGATATGGGTGCCACCGCGCGCGAAGACAGGACGCACGACCTGGATCGCGTCGCCCCAGCGACGCTGTTCGCTGCCTTCCGGCGCGGACTTCATGCGGCCCGCGTAGTAGGCGTTGGCGATGCCGATGTCGCAGATCCCGGCAAGGATGTCGCGGGCCACATCGCGGTCGCCGCCGGTGGCCTTGCGCGCCAGATTCGCCTTGACTGCGCGCAGCCATGCCTCGGTCTTCTTCTCACCCGTGTGCGCGATCATCGCGGCGAAGAGGCTGATGTTGTAAGGATGCTGGCCCGAACGCAGGCAGATGCGCCCCTTCCATTCCGGCTTGGCCAAGTCTTCGTAGCGAAAGCCCGCCAACTTCAGCGAGCGCTCGGCGTAGAGCACGCGGTCGCGCAGCGAAAGCGCGAACCAGTGCCCGCTGCGGCCTCGCAGATGCGGCGGAATGGCAGATTCCAGGGGTTTCGATTTCACGCCTTGGGTGACATCGCCCAGCACCAGGTCGATCAGGTTGCCGCTATCGGCGGTCATCAGCAGGTCAGCGGGTGAACGCTCGCCCTCCGCCTTCACCCGTTCCAGCAGACCATCGCGCAGGAACACGGTGTTGACCTTGATCCCGGTTTCGCCGGTAAAACTGTCCAGCAGCGGCTGGATCAGGCCCGGTTCCCGGGTGGTGTAGAGATTGAGTTCCTTCGAGGTGGTCTGTGCGGGAACCGCGGACGCAAAACCAGACGCGACAACGGCGAGCAGCGCAGCGGCGGCGAAAGGACGTGAGATGGCGCGGGAAAGAAAACGCATGGGGGATTTCCTTGATACGGCGGGGTAAAGCAGGCAGCACCAATATGCCGGCGCCTGGAACGGAAATTCTAGTACCGGGAGCCGATCCATGATGTTGCAGAGGATGCATTGCCGGGTGCCGGCGGACAGCCGCGCGGAGGCCAGCACCGGACCGGATCAGGCCGCGGGCGGTTCGACGCCCGGGCTGGGCAGCGGAAACAGCAGCATCGCATCGCCGTAGCTGAAGAACCGGTAGCGCTCACGCACCGCATGCGCGTAGGCGGCGAAGATCCGGTCCTTGCCTGCGAACGCCGACACCATCATCAGCAGCGTGCTTTCCGGCAGATGGAAATTGGTGAGCAGCGCGTCGACGCTGCGGATGCGGTAACCCGGAAAAATGAAGATCCGGGTTTCGCCTGCGAACGGCTGCAGTTCGGGTTCGCCGGCATCGTTGTTGCGCATAGCCCCGCTGTTGAGCAAAGCACTCTCGAGTGCGCGCACCACGGTGGTGCCCACCGCGACCACGCGGCCGCCGCGCTCGCGAGTGCGACGCACCTGGGCGACCAGTTCGGCGCCCACGTTCAACCATTCGCTGTGCATGCGGTGTTCGCGCACGTCTTCGGCGCGCACCGGCTGGAAGGTACCGGCGCCGACGTGCAGGGTTACGTGCCCGAATTCGACCCCGCGGGTGCGCAAGGCCTCCAGCAGCGGTTCGTCGAAATGCAGGCCGGCGGTGGGCGCGGCGACCGCGCCGATTTCCTTCGCAAACACGGTCTGGTAACGCTCGTGATCGTCCGTACCCGGTTCGCGGCGGATGTACGGCGGCAACGGCAGCCGGCCGGCATGCAGCAGCCAGCTTTCCAGGCCTTCGCCGACGTGGAAGCGCAGATGGTAGAACTCGCCTTCGCGGCCCAGCACTTCGGCTTCGCCGCCGGCATCCAGCGCGATGCGGCTGCCCGCTTTCGGCGATTTGCTGGCGCTGACCTGCGCCCGCGCCTCGTCGCCGGGCAGCAGGCGTTCGATCAGGATCTCCACGCGTCCGCCGGTGACCTTCTGGCCGAACAGGCGCGCCGGGATCACCCGGGTGTCGTTGAAGATCAGCAGGTCGCCGGGCTGCAGCAGCGCAGGCAGGTCGCGCACCGACCGATCCTGCAGATCGGCCGGCGCCTGCGGCACCAGCAGCAGGCGGCTGGCGGAAC
>JAYUIZ010000168.1:0-2909 GCA_043765595.1 Lysobacter sp.
CGCGCGCCATCAACGGGCACGACAACGTGGCCGAAGCCGTGCGCCGCCGGGTGTTGGCGGTTGCGCACGAACTGCGCTACACCCCGCATCACGCCGCGCGCAGCCTCAGCAGCCGCCGCACCCATACCATTGGCGTGGTGCTGCCGGATCTGCACGGCGAATTCTTCTCCGAACTGGTGCGCGGCATCGATCATGTCGCCCGCGATTGCGGCCTGCATCTGCTGGTGTCGAGCTACCACGGCCATCCCGAGGAACAGGCCTCGGCGCTGCGCGCGATGCGCGGCCGGGTCGATGGCCTGCTGGTGATGTCGCCGCACGTGGGCAATATCGATTTCCTCAGCGAAAATCTCGCCGCGCTGCCGGCGGTCTTGATCAATTCGCAGCCAACCGAATCCGAGCACATCGCGTTCGGCATCGACAACTACGGCGGGGCGCGGACGATGGTGGCGCACCTGCTTGCCGCCGGCCATCGCCGGATCGCGTTCATCGCTGGCCCGCCCAACAACTTCGACGCCTTTGAGCGCCTGCGCGGCTATCGCGACGCGATTCTCGAAGCCGATCCGACCGCCGAGCCGTGGGTGCTGCCCGGCGATTTCAGCGAGTCTTCCGGACATCAGGCCGGACAGATGCTGCTGGAGGGCGCCGAACGGCCCGATGCGGTGTTCGCCGCCAACGACATGATGGCGCTGGGCTGTCTGTTCGCCTTGACCCAGGGCGGCCTGCGGGTGCCGGACGATGTCGCGCTGGCCGGCTTCGACGATATTCCGATCGCGCGCTACGTCGCGCCTTCGCTCACCACCATGCGCGTGAACATGCCCGAGCTGGGCGCACATGCGATGCGCCTGCTGCTGGCCCTGCAGAACGGAGAAGACGTGAGCGGACGCCTCGCTCCGCTGGTACCCGAATTGATCGAACGGGATTCGAGTCGTCGTGTCGGCGTCGATGCTCCGGCAATACGCCCTAGCGGCGACGGATGACCGGACAGTTTTTATTTGCGTTTGGATGTAATCGTTTACAGATAGAAGACCAGAGTGCTCGAAACCAGAGATACCAACACCCTCGGGAGGGGTGAAACCATGAAACAACAACGTCGTCCGCATCAGCGCCGGTTCGAGCGCACATTGCTGAGCTGCGCGCTGGCGAGCTGCCTGATCTGGGCAACACCCGCAGTGTTCGCGCAGTCCACCGGCGCCATCGTCCGCGGCCAAGCCACGGCCGATGCCAGGGTCACCGCCACCAATGTCGCCACCGGTTTGAGCCGCAGCGTCGAAGCCGGCGACAGCGGCGGTTACGCGCTGCCCGGCCTTCCGCCCGGCACGTATCGCATCAGTATCGAAGCCGGCGGCGAGACTACGACCCGCAATATCACAGTGCGCGTGGGCGAGACAGTGACCCTCGACGTCGGCGCCAGCGCCGAAACCGATCTGGACACCGTCGTGGTAGTCGGTAGCGCGCAGGTGGAAACCCGTACATCGGAAGTGGCGACCTATGTCAGCAGACGCCAGATTGAGGCTCTGCCGCAGGGTTCGCGCAACTTCCTCGCGTTTGCCGACACGGTTCCGGGCATGATTTTCGAGACCGGCGCCGACGGCTCCAGCAAGCTCCGCGGGGGCGCGCAGAACTCCAACGGGATCAATGTGTTCATCGATGGCGTCGGTCAGAAGAACTACGTACTGAAGGGTGGCGTCAGCGGGCAGGATTCCAGCAGCGGCAGCCCCTTCCCGCAGTTGGCCATCGGCGAATACAAGGTCATTACCTCGAATTACAAGGCCGAGTACGACCAGATCACCAGCGCCGCCGTCTCCGCGGTGACGCGATCGGGCACCAACGCGTTTGAAGGTCAGTTCTTCTGGGACTCCACCTCGCAGAAAATGCGCTCCGCCACGTTTTCCGAAGAGCGCAACGGCCGCAAGATCCCGTCCAGCGAGAAGCAGTACGGCGCCTCCTATTCCGGCCCGCTGATCCAGGACCGACTGTTCTTCTTCGCCAGCTACGAAGCCAAGGAGATCGATCGTCCGCGTGATGTCCGCATCGGCAGCGGCGGCTTCAATCCCGCCAACCTCACCCCAGAACTCGCTGCGTTCCTCGGCGCCAGCGGCGCACCGTTCGATCAGGACATGTTTTTCGGCAAGCTGACTTGGCAGGTGAACGATGCGCACCTGATCGAACTGTCGGCGAAACGGCGCGAGGAAGAAGAGTTGACCAGCATCGGCGACGGCCCGAATACGCCCACCTACGGCACCAGCAAGACCAACGACAGCACCCGCGTCGATCTGCGCTGGCAGTGGAACGGCGCCCAGTGGTTCAACGACTTCCATCTCACCAGCGAAGACGACCAGTTCAATCCGCGGCCGATTACGATCGGGCCGGGCTACCAGATCGTGGATACGCGTACCGGCAACACGTTCGGAAACACCATCCTCAATGTGGGCGGGGGACAGGATTTCCAGGACAAGGGCCAGAAGGGCTGGTCGCTGCAGAACGACTTCACCTTCACCGGTTTCGATGGCCACACCATCAAGGCCGGCATCAAGTACAAATCGGTGGAGATCAACGCATTCGAGCAGCAGCCTTTCAATCCACAATACCGGGTGGATTACTTCGAGAATCTGGATGCTGGCCGTACCGCGGTATCGGCCTTCATTCCGTTCCGCGTCGAGTTCGGCGCGCAGCTGCCCGGCAGCCCCGACCGCGACATCACCTCCAGCAACAAGCAGTATGGCGTGTACCTGCAGGACGATTGGGAAGTCAACGACAAGCTGACCTTGAACCTCGGCCTGCGCTACGACTACGAGCGGACGCCGAGCTACGAGGATTACGCCACCCGCCCCGACCTGGTCGCCGCGCTGCGCGGATGGTCCAGCATCAACAACGGCAACGCCGGTTACGACATCGACGATTACATCAGC
>JAYUIZ010000169.1:0-8508 GCA_043765595.1 Lysobacter sp.
CGTGCGTCGTCGCGCTGACCAGGCCGCGCGCGCTGCCGTTGGACCAGCGGTCCTGTTGCCAGACGCCGACCATGGTCTGCGGGTCCAGCGGATCGACCGCGACGAAAGGTTCGACTTCGGCGCTGGCGTACAGCGTGCCGCTGGCGGCGACGCCATCGCAGCCGTTCGCGAACGGCGTCGTACCGGAGGCGATGTATTGCGATGCGGTGACCGCGACCGCCGGATTCGGGCCGCCGGTGATGCGTAGCTTCTCGCCGGCCAACTGCGCGGCCGCTGCGGCCTGCGCTGGCGCCGCGGCGTCCTGACTGGTTCGCGGCCCATCGCAGGCGGACAAGAGCATCGCGACAGCCAGCCACGGGCAGGCATATCGCGAGACCGTTGCAATGATCGGACAGGGGCGCATGGCGGTCACTCCGGGTGGGATGCCTGACCTACCCCGAATACGGGCGGATCGCGTCGATTCTCGGCCCGGACCCGGCATTTGTCACGGCCCGCTTTGGCCGATGCCGCACCGCCATGCTTTTCATTTGATCTTGTTCCGGGCCGCATTCCGCCTGTAACCGATCCGCTGCACGCCGGCGCACCACGCCAGCGCACGCGGATCGTGCGCCGGTTTTCTGATCGCGATCATTCCTTGTCGAAATTGATCCGCACGTCCTTCACCGTACTGGACACCAGCACGATGGAGAATCGCCGGAAGAAATGCCGTTTCACCAGCACGTCCTCGCCATCGTCGAGTTCCGCATCCACCCACTTGCCGGCCTGGCGGTCGATGGCGGTCTTCACTTTGCGCGCGACGCGATTCTCGCCGTCGTTGCGTTCGATCATGACGCTCACCCGCACCGGCGCGCGCCCGGACGGTACGATCTCGAACACCATTTCACCCGCGGATTCGGCAGCGCCGCTGAATTCGAGCCGCCATTTGTTCGACTGCGAAGCAAACGCCGGTGCGGCCATGCTGAGCGACAGTGCGAGGGCGATGATCGCGATCCAGCAGGATCGAAGGAAACACATCGGCGGATCTTCCTGAACAAGGGCGGCGTCGGCCGGCCGGGCTTTGGCGATCATAGCGAGTCGTGTGCCCGCGACGCGGCAAGGTCCGGCGCGCGTTCAGCCATTGTCGCGAACCCGGTGCTTCCGGGAGCTCCATCGCCGCGTTACCACCGTGACGGTATCCATCCCCTTTCCGCGGATGCACGCGCCCGGCTACAGTTACGCGGATGACCGCAACCACCGAACCTCAGCCGCTGCGAACCGCACGCACATCGATCGTCGTGGCCCTCTTCGCCGCGTGCCTGGCTGTCGGTCTGGCCGCCTGCGATACCGGCCCGCCGCCGCCCACCCCGGAACAGGTACGCGCCCAGATCAAACAGCTGATGCCGACGACGGTGCAGGATCGCGCCGGCTGGGCCGAGGACATCCAATCGGCGTTCGCAGCGCTCGACATCGAACCCTCGGCGCAGAATCTGTGCGCGGTGCTGGCAGTGACCGAACAGGAATCGACCTTCACAGCGCATCCGGTGGTGCCGGGGTTGGGCCGGATCGCGCGCAAGGAGATCGAAACCCGCGCCAAGCGCAAATATATTCCGCTGTTCCTGGTGCGCGCCGCGCTGCAGCTCGAATCCCCGAACGGGCAGACCTGGGACACGCGCATCGCCGCGGTCCGCACCGAGAAGGAGCTCAGCGATGTCTTCGAAGCCATGATCGCGCGGCTACCCTTGGGCAAACGCCTGCTCGCCGACGCCAATCCGGTGCGCACCGGCGGCCCGATGCAGGTCAGCATCGCGTTCGCCGAAGCGCACGCCGACGAGCGCACCTACCCGTACACCGCTGAGGGCTCGATCCGCCACGAAGTGTTCACCCGCCGCGGCGGCATGTATTTCGGTATCGCCCATCTGCTGGGTTATCCGGCCTCGTACCAAAAACCGCTGTTCCGCTTCGCCGATTTCAACGCCGGCCGCTATGCCAGCCGCAATGCCGCGTTCCAGAATGCGGTTGCAGTGGGGACCGGCATCCCGCTGGATCTCGACGGCGATCTGATCCGCTACCGCAAGGTCAAAAGCGCCGGCAAGGTCAGCGCCACCGAAACCGCGGTGCTGACCCTGGCAGGCAAGCTCGGCATGACGCCCGGCGAGATTCATCGCGCACTGTCCGGCGCGCATCGCCATGCGTTCGAGGACAGCACGCTGTATGCCCGGGTGTTCGAGATCGCCAACAAGCGCAACGGCAAACCGCTGCCGCGGGCGACGCTGCCGCGCATCCGCCTGCTCAGCCCGAAGATCACCCGCAAGCTGACCACCGAATGGTTCGCGACCCGCGTGAATCAGCGTTACAGCCGCTGCATGGCGAAAGCGCAGTAGCCCAATCGAGGCCGCCGAACCCTCAATCGTGTTCGGCGGCTTCTTCGCGGCCCTGCTGGCGGATGATGGCTTCCTGACGCGCGTCCTCGATCGACATCTGTACCGCCGCCACGTCGGCGCGGCGGGTGTCGAACGTGAAACGACCGGTCAGCGCGATATCGGGGCGCAATTCGCCCTTTTCGTACAGCGCCCACATTTCTTCGCCGTAGTGGGTCTGGGCCAGCTCGGGCGCAAAGCGGGCGAGCGTATCGCGCAGGTTGTGCACGTCGCGCAGCAGCATGTCGCGGGCGGCGTTGTTGCCCGCGGCGCTGACCACCTGCGGAAAATCGATGATCACCGGGCCGTCCGGCGCCACCAGCACGTTGTATTCGGACAGATCGCCGTGGATCAGGCCCACGCACAGCATGCGCACCACATCGCCGATCAACCGGGCGTGGAAGGCGCGGGCCTCGTCGGCGCTGAGTTCCACCTCGCCCAGTCGCGGCGCGCTGTGGCCTTCGGCATCGGTCACCAGGTCCATCACCAGCACGCCGTGGAAATAGCCGTAGGCGCGCGGCACGTGCACGCCGGCCTCGGCCAGCGCAAACAGCGCGTCCACTTCGGCGTGCTTCCAGGCTTCCTCCTGCTCGCGGCGCCCGAACTTCGTGGCCTTGCCCATCGCCCGCGCCTGGCGGCTGCCGCGCACCTTTCGGCCTTCCTGATACTGCACCCGCGCCTGGAAACTGCGTTGCGCCAGGTCCTTATAGACCTTGGCGCAGCGGATGTCTTCGCCCGCGCGCACCACGTAAACGGAGGCTTCCTTGCCGCTTTTCAACGGGCGCAGGACGGCGTCGATCACCCCATCGTCGATCAGAGGCTGCAGGCCCGCTGGTGTTTTCATCGCATTGTGGTGCCGTGTGGATGTGGGCGCATTGTCGCCGACTTGGCGATTCGGCGCTCGTCGTGCGGATTTCACTACGGCAGCTTGGAGTTCGCATTGCGGACCGGATTGTCGCGACGCACATCTGTGCGCGAACGTCCCGCTACATTTCCGGCGTACTGTCCTCGACCACCCGTATCGCTTCGTCCGCCTTGCGCTGCGATTCGCGGATCTCCGCCTTAGTCTGCGGTCGCGGCGCTGGCCTGACCTCAGGCGCGGCATCGACAGGCTGCGGCGCGTACACGATGATCGTCGGCTGCACCAATGGACGTGCGGTCTGAACCTGCGATTCGACCGCAGTGTCGGCAGTGCGTTCAAGGATGGTGTGCACGATGAACACGTAGGCGGCAGCGCAGAGCAACGCGATCAGCCACAACCAGCGGTTCGCCTGCGATCGTGCGGCAGGCGGACGCATGGCCGCAGGCCGTGCGGGTGGCGCGGGTGCCTGCGCTGGCGATATCGGCTCCGGCAGCGGCCCGAGCATGGTGCGCAACGCAGCGCCATCGATCAATTTCACGTGCCCGTGGCGCTGGGCGGCGTCGATCGCAGCGCGGGTGAATTCGCCGCTGCTGACCAGGATCGCGCCGGTCGCGCCTTCGTTCACCATCAGCCCCAACAGCTCATGCACTGCGTTGTGCGGCACCTGCTTCACGTTCCAGTGTTTGCACTGCACCAGCACGAATTCGGCATCGCGGCGGATCCTGAGATCGACCCCACCGTCGAATCGCGCGCCGGTGCCGCCTGTGCCCACGTGTTCCACCCACCAGCCGACATCGCGGTAGTAGGCAACGAGCAGCTGCTCCAGCTCCGCCCAGTCGATACGACTCAATGCGTCGTCACGACGCTGGCTGACGTTATTGAGCCCGCTCATCCGCCCCCTTGGCAGTGTTCATGCTGGACTGCTCGCCTGCGGCAAAGGAACCGCGTGGCGGCGCACCCGGCCCGTGACGAACCATAGCCCGCCCCGACCCGGCGAAGCAATTGCCGATTCATGCAGGATGACGCCATTGCGATCCGCTGATCGATCATTTCAGGCCCTGCCCTTGATTTCCTGTTCCCTAACCCCTGATTTGTCGGCCTCCGGCTGCGGCATTACACTGGCGGTCCCTGCACTGAGGCACTTCCATTGGCCAAGCCCAATTATTCGTTCGAAAAACGTCAGCGCGAGATCGCGAAAAAGAAGGAAAAAGACGAGAAGGACGCCCGCAAGCGCGAAGCACGCGATGCCGCCAAGCAGACCGCCGGATCGGGCGATACGACGACCGACGATAGCGGCACGCCGCCCGCAGCGGGCTGACGCCGCGTATCGGTGATGATGTCCCGGCTGGATCGATCGTATCGATGCATCCTCCGGGTTAGCGCAGCAAAAAACAGGCGGAACCGTTTCACGGGTTCCGCCTTGGCGTTTGTCTATGGGTTGATTGATTCAGCGGCGTCCGCCGGAGCCGATCAGCTCACGCGCAGCAGCGTGCAGGCTTCGGCCGCGGCGCGCAGGCCAGACAGCGCCGCGCCTTCCATGGTGCCCTGCCACTCGTAGAAGCTGCTGGTGTGCTCGCCGGCGAACATCACGTTGCCCACCGCTTTCGCCTCGTTGTGGGCGATGGTGGTGAAGTAACCGGGACGCGCGCAGGTGTAGGCGCCCTTGCTCAGCGGATTCTTCGACCAGTTCTGCGCGAAGGCCACCACATCGCCGTTTGCGTTGCGCCGGGCCGAAGCGACGGCGCCGGGCATCGCCGCATCCAGATCGGCCAGGAACATCGCGGCCTCGGACTGTAGCTGGCGGGGATCCAGCGACCGCGCCGCCGCGCCGCCCAGCTGACTGGTCAGCACCGCGCGCTGCAGATTGCCGTTGGAGGCGTTGGTTTCCCACGTCGACTGCAGCCGCGCGCCGTCGCCGTAGCCGCTGCCGTTGGTGCCGTAGCGGATATACCAGTACGGATGATTGAACCCGACCATCAGCTTGCTGCTGTCGCCCATCGCCGCGTTGTTGATCGCGTAGCGCTTCCACGCCGGCAATTCGAGGCTGGGATCGAGCTTCACGTCGCGCAGCACGCTGAACGGCAGGGTCAGCACTACGGCGTCGTGATCGCTCTGCACGGCGCGCCCGGCCAGATCGAACGTCAACCGCACACGGCCGTTGGACAGTTTGCGTACCGCGATCAGCTTATGACCGAACCTCACCGGCGCGGGCAGACGCTCGGCCAGACCGGAGGCAATCCGGTCGTTGCCGTCGATCACATGGAAGCCTTCGCCGCCCTGCAGGCCGCCGCCGGCCCCGCCGACCTGCGCGAACTTGCCGCGCTTGTCGCCGTGTATGAAGCGCAGGAAGCTGATCGAACTAAGCTCGTCGATGCCGGCGCCATATTCGGCGGCGTAGGCCGAGCCGATGACCTTGCGCAGCAGGCCGCCGGAGCCCTGCAGGCTGAGGTAATCGTCCAGGCTCATCAGGTCGAACAGCTCGTCGGCCTCGGTGTGACGGTCGGCGGTGGGATAACTCAGCGTCGCCAGATCGTCGCGCATCGAAGCCGCGAACCCGCGGTATTCCTCCACCAGTTGCGCTTCGGAATAGGTCTGGCCATCGAAGCGATAGAACGTGTTGCCCGGCTGCAGCGACACATCCTCGAGCGGCAGCTCGAAGGCGCGGGTGTAGCCCAGCATGGTGTGATGCGAACTGCCGATGAACTCGGCGCCGCGCTCGGCCACCTGCCCCGGAAACACCCCGCGCAGGCTGTGGCAGCGCCCACCCACCCGCCCGGCAGCTTCAAACACCTGGGTAGCCACGCCCTTGCGCGCCAGTTCGTACGCGCAGCTCAGGCCGGCCATGCCCGCGCCAACCACCGCAACGTTGCCGCCGCCGGAAATCATCCGCCGGATCCGCGAAGCCCCGGCCCAGGCCACCGGCGACATCGCGCCGGCCGCAGCCGTCGCCGCGCCCGCGATCGCCACCTGCGTGAAGCGTCGGCGGCTGGCGTCGCGCAGCGCTTCCTGCGCGCTGGCGTCGCGCTGCTCGGCGTCGCGCTGCACGACTTCCTGCGCGCTCTGACCTGTTTTGTCCGCTTGCGCAGCCAAGCGCGCCAGGCGCATCAGCTGCGCCATCATCGAATTGCGATTCATGTCTTCCCCCGGTTTTGTAGACGTGCCCACAGAAATACCGGATCGCCGATGGGCGACAAGACGTCCTTGGACCGGTCCAAGCTCGAATCCCCCCGGACTCGAGCAATTGCCTCAGCGCCTGACGGGCGCGAGTCGGGATATTACTCCAGTCGGGCCGGTGGGACTTGTCCGTGCGGGTGCAGATACATGCGGCCGCACGACGACAGCCGCCCCAACGGTGTTTTCATGACAGCCAGCACAGTCGGCTGGCCATCTTCCATCTGCGAGATCACCTCGATGAACAACGTGGGCTTGAGCGCGAACGCCGCCTTCTGCCCCGGCGCGACCGAGCTCGTTGATTCGCAGGAGGGCCTTCAGGCCCGAGCTTTAAACCGAAAACCCCGATCAAAAGCGAGCTCGGGGCTGAAGCCCCTCCTACGCAAGCACAGCCTTCGATTCAAGCATACTCGTCTCGGATCAATATCCTGTCGTTACGGATAGCTGCACGCATGCCGACAGGCTCACACCGGAATCGATTGCGGGTAGCGGAACAGGTCGGTCGGGTCGTAGCGGCGCTTGGCCGCCTGCAGACGCTGCAGGTTTTCGCCGTAATACGCATGCAGATAATCGCGTTGGCTGGGGTCGATGAAGTTCTGGTAGCAATATGCTGAGGTGTATTCCTCCATGCGGTCGTGGAAGCGCGATAGCCACTGCTGGTTCTTCGCCAGCACCGCCGGGGAATCGGCGGGCGACCATTCCAGCTCGGCGCTGGTGATCATCGAATAGCCGCGATGTACGAACGCCATGTCGGTCGGCGCATACGCGTCGATCTTGCCGCCCATCAGGAAGAACTTCCAGGTGCCGGCGACGCTGGTGCCCGGCCACTCGCGCAGATGCGTCAGGATCGTCTGGATAGCGGCGCCCGACAGCGCGCCCTTGGCGAAGCGCGAACGCTCGTGCGAATACCCGGGCGTGCCGTCTTCGGACAGGAATTCCTGCGCGTCCCAATAGCCGCGCTCCTCGACGATGGCTGTGTCCGGCGCATGCGCCGCCAGCACGGGCGCAAGCAATGCCTGCAATTCATTCTGCGGCCCCGCGAATTGACCGAGGATCGACAGCATCAGCCCCGACGCGCCGGCCTTGGCGACGACGCTCAGCTTCATGCCCAGCCCGTTCGGCGCGGCCAGCGCCATATCCTGCAGCGCCGCGAACACATCGGCGAGGCGCTCGGTCCAGGTCATCGCGAACACCGTGTACATCGCGACCGGAAAGGTCTGGAAGGTGAAGCCAGTGTGGATGCCGAAATTGCCGCCGCCCGCGCCGCGGATCGACCAGAACAGTTCGGCGTTTTCGTTCGCGTTGCAGGTCAGTGCGCGGCCGTCAGCCAGCACGATCCGGGTTTCGGTCAGGCCGTCGCAGGTCAGCCCGTGCGCGCGCATGTTGAAACCGATGCCGCCGCCCAGCACCAGCCCGGCCACGCCCACGTCCTTGCAACGCCCGTGCGTCACCGCACGCCCGTACGGCCGGCACGCCGCATACACATGCTTGTTGCGCGCCCCGCCGCCCGTCTGCGCGATGCCGGTGACGCCGTCGATCTCGAGGCGATTCATCGCCGGCACATCCACCATCAGCCCGGTGGTCGTGGAATACCCCGCATACGAATGCCCGCTGCTGCGCGCCACCAGCGGCACCTTGTACGCCTGCGCCCATTGCAGGCACGCCCGCACATCCGCCTCGCTCAGACATTGCGCGATGCCCTGCGGCAGCGTCGATGCGTATTGCAGCGCCCATGGCCGCGCCTTCGTCGCGAAGTCCGGCGCACCGGGCATCAACAGCGACCCTTGCAGACTCGCCGCCAACTCATTCCACGCGGGCGCGCGCGATGCCGGCAGCGACGTGCAGCCGGTCAACCATCCCAGCGACGGCAGCCCCAGACCCAAGCCCAGCGCCGCGCTCGTGCCAGCGCGCAGGAATTGCCGGCGCGACAGCGACACCGGCGGCGTGTGTTCGATCGATTCGTTATGCGTCATCGGAACATCCCCTGCTCGTTGTGTCCGTCCATCAAAAACCCCGCAAACTCACCGCGCGGCCAAGTGGATGGGGGTAAGCAGAATGTCGTAGGGCGCATAAGCCGAA
>JAYUIZ010000170.1:0-8502 GCA_043765595.1 Lysobacter sp.
GCTTTTCACACACAATCCGCTGCTCAGCCAGACAACAACATGATTAAAAGACTTCCTGATCTGCCATTGGCATACCGGCGCTGTATGTCTAGCCAGACAACACGGTAACAGGCCGTCAATTTGGTTACAACTGCTGTGTGCAGTGGATCACACCTCATCGGCATTCGTTCAGCTTCGATGGCGTTTCAATGCTCTCAAAAGGACTCACATGCCCCAAACCGGTCTTGGCGTCGCCCTAAGGACGCTTCGGGAGCGCAGTGGCCATTCGCTGCGGCGCATTACAGAACTTACTGACGTAGATCACGCCTATGTCTACCGGCTCGAAACCGGTGAGAAGACCAACCCCTCGCTCGATCTGGTCGAGCGTGTGCTGGCGGTGCTTGGCACAGTGCCCCGAGAGAACGCGTTAGTCGCATGGCTTGTCGATCATCCCGAGACGGACCACGCTCTCGTCCAATATGCGCTGGAAGACAGCACAGTAGATGTGGAAATATTCTCGGCAGCCGCCGGAGTGCGGCATAGAGGAAATGTGAGACCCGATCCTGCAACGCTGATTGCTCGTGTCAGGCGCGCGTTTTCGGAGGACGAAGAGGAGGATGACTGATCATGGAAGAAGCCGAGGTCGTGCAGCGGGCGCGTGCATTCTTGGGGCAGGTTGGCGCAGTTCCCGTGGGCGAAGATCTCAAGCCCTATGCCATAGCCTTAGGCGCGAAGATAAAGTTTGAAGAGCTTGATGAGGGCGAATCGGGCTACACGCTGTCCCGTTCCGGCAAGCATGTGATCACTGTCAACTCGCTCGAACCTCCACAACGGCAGCGCTTCACGATTTGCCACGAGATCGCGCATATCGCACTCGAACTGCCGTCAGACCACAACGAAGTGCCTTCGTGGGCATTCGCCAAGCGGCATATCAATGAGATCTTCTGCGACCTCTTTGCCGCAGAACTTCTGATGCCGTATCAGCAATGGCTGGCGATTGCACCTAAAGGCGAGCCATCGCTGGATGCCATCATGAAGATGGCAGACACTTTCGGCACCTCTTATCCGGCTGCCGCTTCGCGATTTGCAACACTGAGCAATGGGCCATGCGCCTTCGTCACTATGGATCGCGGCACGGTGCGTTTTGCAGCGCAATCCACAACGCTGCGCATGCTTCGTGCTCGTATTCGCGCGCGCTCACCCATTCCTCAGGGTTCCTTGGCTTTTCGGCTCCGCACTGCTGGTGAGAACCAGACTCAAACTGCTGACGTCGCCCAAGACATCTGGTTTGAAGATTGGGAAGCTGGGCTGGACCTCGTTGAGCTCTGTCGGCACTACGCGAAAACCGATACCACGACTTCGCTGCTCTGGTTCGATAACGAAGATGCGCCGGAGATCGAAGTGGATCGCTTCGGACGACAAGCGCGCGAGGAAACTGGTTTAGATGAGCTGACAGGATTTCTCGATTGGGGTAGCAAATCCCGCCGAAGCTAGTGTGTGCAACACAAAGCGCGGTCCTATAAACATTTCTCCTGCAAATTATCTGAAGTCCCGACTCCCCATCGTGAGCCCCTCCAGCATCTCCCCATAGTTCTCGATCCGTCGCACTATCAAGTGCTGCACCCCCTCGCTGCGTTCGACCTTGCCATCGATCGCCATCAGTTGCGACTCTAGGAAGGGTCGCCGCTGCGCTTCAGCCACGCGCTTCCAGACCAGAGCGTTGACCATCCCGTGTTCGTCTTCGAGGGTCAGGAAGGTGATGCCGCTCGCCGTCTCCGGACGCTGGCGCAGCCTCACGATACCGGCGAAGCGCACCCCCCGGCCATGGGGGACCTTCGCCAGTTCCAAGGACGTCACGCACCGCCGTGCGGCCAGCTTCTTCCGGATGAAGGCCAACGGGTGTTTTCCTAGGGTCATCCCAAGCGAGACGTAATCGGCCAGCATGTCTTCGGCTGCTTTAGGCAGTGGGATCGGCACGTCCGGCTCCACCGTTTGCGGAATTCCGGCGAACAGGGGCAGAGGCGCTTCTACGCCGCTCACCGCCCATCGGGCGCGGTGGCGGTGGCCGGCCAACCCCTTCAGGGCTCCGGCCTCGGCCAAACGGTCTTGATGCTTGCGGTCCAACTGGGCGCGGAAGCAGAGATCGTCGACGCCTGTGAACGCGCAGCGCGCCCGGGCCGTGCTGATGCGCTCGGCCACCATTTGCGAAAACCCGATCACCAGGCGCAGCCCCAGTCGAATGGCCGGCACGCCTAAAGTGTTCCCGTTGCCGAACTCCAAGGTGCAATCCCAATCGCTGTAGCGCACGTCCACGGGCAGCACTTTGGTGCCTTTGCGTCGGACGTCCTGCAAGATCTGATCCGGGGTATAGAAGCCCATGGGCTGGCTGTTGATGACGCTCGCTGCGTAGGCGACCGGTTCGTGGCACTTCAGCCAACAGGTCGCGTAGACGACCAAGGCGAAGCTGGCCGCGTGGCTCTCCGGAAAGCCGTAGCTGCCGAATCCCTTGATGCGGTCGAAGAGCTCTTGGGCATAGGCCGCGTCGTAGCCGCGCTCGATCATCCCTTGGAACAGCCGCTCCCGGTAAGGCTCCAGCCCACCGCGGCGCTTCCAGGCCGCCATGCCGCGGCGCAACTCATCCGCTTCGCCAGGCGTGAAGCCGGCCGCGTCGACCGCCAGTTGCATGACCTGTTCCTGGAAGAGCGGAACGCCCAAGGTGCGCTCGAACACGTGCTTGAGGCCCGGTGGGTAATCGATGGGGTCTTCGCCTCGGCGTCGGCGCAGGTAGGGATGCACCATGTCGCCTTGGATCGGCCCCGGCCGCACGATCGCCACTTGGATGACCAGGTCGTAGAAGCACCGCGGCTGCAGGCGGGGCAGCATCGCCATCTGCGCGCGGCTCTCGATCTGAAAAACGCCGATGGTGTCGGCCGCCGAAACCATCGAATAAGTCTTCGCGCAGTCCGCCGGGATGGTGGCCATGTTCAAGTCGCGCCGACCCGTAGCCCGCAACAAATCCAATGTCTTCTGCACGGCGGTGAGCATGCCCAGCGCCAGGCAATCCACCTTCATGAGGCCGATGACGTCGAGATCGTCCTTGTCCCATTGGACGACCGTGCGATCGTCCATTGCTGCGTTCTCCACCGGCACCAAGGTGTGCAGGGGGTATTCGGAGATCACGAACCCGCCCGGGTGCTGGGAGAGGTGGCGCGGGAAGTCCATGAGTTCGGCGGTGAGCGACGTGATCTTGCGCATCACTGCGCTGTCCGGGTCGAAGCCTTGGTCGCGCAGGAAGGCGGCAATCGGCGCCTTGCTCGACCAACGTTCCATGGTCTGCGCCAGCAGGTTGACCTGATCCGGCGGCAGTCCCAGGGCCTTGGCCACGTCGCGGACTGCGCCGCGGCCTCGGTAACTACTAGCCACGGCCGTGAGTGCGGCGCGGTCGCGCCCGTAGCGCTCGAAAACGTATTGGATGACTTCCTCGCGCCGCTGGTGCTCGAAATCGATGTCGATGTCCGGCGGCTCGTTGCGCTCGCGCGACAAAAATCGCTCGAACAACAGCTGCATGCGCGATGGATCAATCGAGGTGATGCCCAGCGCAAAGCACACCGCAGAGTTCGCCGCTGACCCGCGCCCTTGGCACAAGATGCCCTTGCTGCGGGCGAAGCGAACGATGTCGGCTACGGTGAGGAAGTAGGAGGGGTAGTTCAACTCCTCGATCAACGCGAGCTCGTGTTCGATGAGGTCTCGGGTGCGCACGTCCAACCCGTCCGGCCACCGCCAGCGAATGCCATCCTCGACCAGATGCCGCAGCCAACTGGCGGCGGTGTGGCCCTCGGGCACCAACTCGTGCGGGTAGGTGTAGCGCAACTCTTCAAGCGAAAAGGTGCAGCGCTCGGCAATGCGCACCGTCTCGGCCAACAGGTCGGCGGGGTAGATCGCCGACAGAGCCTGCCGGGAGCGCAGGTGCCGTTCGCCGTTTTGGAACAACCGCCATCCCGCTTGGGCCACCGTCGTGCGGTAGCGCACCGCCGTGAGCACGTCCTGGAGCGCGCGCCGGCGCCGCACGTGCATGTGCACGTCGCCCGCGGCCACCAGCGGCACGCCCAAGCGCGCGCCCACGCCGCGTAACTCCTCCAGGCGCAAAGCATCGGTGGCCTCGCGGTGCAACTCCACGGCGATCCACAGCCGATCGGGAAACAGGCCGCGCAACCATGCGCCCTCGACCTCATCGGGCGGGTAGCTGGGCACCCACAGCGCAAGCAGCCCCGGCGGGGGATCCACGACATCCTCGCGGCGCAGCTCGTAACGCCCCTTTGGCGCGCGGCGGCGCGCGACGGTGATCCACCGGCAGAGGGTCGTGTAGCCGGCCAAGTCCGCGGCCAAGAACACCACTTTGGGCCCATCATCCAACTGAATCTCGCTGCCCACGATGAGCGGCACGCCGAACTCGCGCGACGCTTCGAGGGCGCGGACGATGCCCGCCATCGTGCATTCGTCGGTGATGGCCAGCGCGTGGTAGCCGGCGGCCTGGGCGCGTTCGAAAAGTTCTTTCGCGCGCGAGGCGCCGCGTTGGAAACTGAAAGCGGATAGGCAATGCAGCTCGGCGTAAGCCGGCAGCGCGGGAGCAGGGGACTTCACGCGAAGAAGCCATGGAGCATGAAAGGGCCGTCTTGATCCCCGGCCGCGGCATACACCCACGCGCGCTGACCTTCCCCGTTCTGGACGACGTAGTAGTCGCGCCGCGCGTCGCCGTCGTCCCACCAGCCAGTTTCCACGCGCTCCGGTCCCGACAGCACCTCGAACCGCCGCTCGCGCCACGGGATGGGGCGATCCAACAACCAGGCCGGTCGCAGCGGCAGGCGCGCTGGCAAATCCTTCGGCATCGCCGTGCCCGAGGCCAGCTCGGGCCGGTGGTCGGCGTGCAGCCCGAAGCCGCGCACCGCCTGATCGCCCAAGCGCGCGCGCAACCGTTCCTGCAACTGCTCCCAAGGCATGGCCTGCTGCGGTCGCGTGTCGAACAGGTCGCGCGACGCCGGCACAAATGCCGGAAGGTCCTCCGCCACCAGCCGCAAGCCGCGCGTGGCGGCGGGCAACTCCACGCGCTCAAGCCGCCCTTTGGCGATGTCGAACAGCACGCCCGCATCGCGCTCGGCCGTAAGCAAGCCCACCACCAGTGCGGTGGGCGCGTGATCCTCGTGGGCGAAGAACAGGGTGAAGCGCTCCACGCCGCCGTCGCGGCCGGACAGAAACAGCGCGAGATCCGAGGTCAGCCTGCGCAGTGGGAACAGCAGCGCCAGGCTCGACTCCACCTCGTGGTCGAATTCGATTTTGGCGTCGAAACGATCCGGAGGTTCGTAGCAAACGAGGGGCGGCGTGGCATGCCCGCGCAGCGCGTCCAAGTGCGGTAGCACCGACTTTGGGAAGCGCCGCGCGATGCTTTCCCGCGGCAAGCGGAAGACTTGGCCCAGCCGGTGCATGCCCGTGCCGGTCAGGGAGGCAACGACTTCCTTCGGCAACCCGCTGCGCGCCACCGGCAGCGCGTCCAGGGCCTGCAGTAACCGGTGCTCGCCGACGCCGATTTCATCGTGCGCGTTCGCCAGCACCCGGGCCGCGTGGGGATTCGGCGCGGCCACCAAGCGGTGCCGAAACCCCATCTCGCGCAACTCGAACCGCAGGCGCCGAGACAACGCCGGCCAGTCTCCGAATAGGGCGCGGCTGCGGCCGATCTCTAGCACCAGGGCGTGGTCGAAATGCAGGGAGACTTGGGAGGTGAACCCGTAGGCCCAGCTGGCCAACATCTCGCGCGTCGCCGCAGCCGCGTCCGGGTCGAAGTCCTGCGCCAGGTAGCCGCTGGTCAACGCGTTGGCGGCCGACACCAGCATCCCGCGGCGCAAGCCCAGCGCGGCGGCCACAGGACTCACCGCATGCAAAGCCCTCCGCTGCGCCGGCCCCTCCACCAGGACCAAGGGCGCCGCGGGATCGGGATGGGCGCGCAACGCGGCGTCGATCGCCAAGTGCGGCAAGAGTAGGCAGGCCCACAGCACGAGAAAGGCCTCAATGCCTGTGGTCGGCGAGCGCGAACGCCTGCCGCGGGGGATGGCTGCCGCGGCACTTGAGCACGCGCACCGTGGCCCGTCCCTCCAACTGCAGCCGGAGCGCTGCCGGGGAGGGATTAGCGGCTTCGCGCAGCGGCCGAAACGCGATGCCCAAGGCCTGCCCCGTCTCCGCGGCCACGGCCAAGCGTCGCAGGGCCCGATCATCGGCCCGCTGGGGCCAGCACAGCACCGCCTTGCAGGCACCGGAGCGAAGGCACTGCTCGGCTGCCCAGAGCGCATTCCGCGGGGTGGCCTCGATGATGTAAAGCCGGCGCAGGTCCAGGCCCGCCGAGAACCAAGCCGGTGCGTTCGGACGGTAGGGCGGGGCGACCAGCGCTACTCGCTCGCCCGCGGCCGTCATACGCGCCAAGGTAGGCCACACCAAGGCCAGCTCGCCCATCCCGTCCAAA
This sequence comes from Lysobacter sp., assembly GCA_043765595.1. Taxonomy (GTDB): domain Bacteria; phylum Pseudomonadota; class Gammaproteobacteria; order Xanthomonadales; family Xanthomonadaceae; genus Lysobacter_I. The sequence continues at coordinate 6,488 of JAYUIZ010000170.1, forward strand.
GGCGCCAAGACCTCCGACAACCCCGGGTCTGGCCAGCCGCCTTGCGGGAGGGCCGCGTCTAAGACGGCGTGGCCAGTGGGCTGAGGCGCCTTGTCGGGCGCAGCGCCGGGCTGACCGCGCCAGACGCGGCGGTCTTCCAGCAGGGCGTCCAGAGAAAGGACGGCCCCCATCAACGCGCTCCTCCGTGAGCGTGGGTGGGTGGTGCAGAGGAGCGATTGGGCATGGCCGGAGTCTTGGAGCGGGGCGTATCACCCGGTGAGACGCAGGCCCAAAATGCTACCCCTATTTAGTAGTATTACTAAAATCCGAGCGTCGGCCGGGGCTTGCCGCTTGAAGTTCATGCGCAGCGGGCGCACCTACTAACAATCTCGAGCAGGAATGAGACATGTGCTACTCGGCGCAGGTGTGGCAGGCCTACCAGGAATACGTGCGCCAGTTCGGTGCGATCTTGAGCATCCGCGATTTTGCTGCCCTTTACGGGGCGCGTCAGGACGGCGCCAAGATCAAGACGACCAAGGCGATGGACGACGCATTCCTGCGGGCTGGGGACATTTCCCCGGAACAGAGGGCCATTGCTGAGAGTATCCGCGCATGGAATACGCAGCAGGCGACCGAGCTGGAGCAGCTGCTATTCCAGCAGCGCACACGCCTGGTGGCGGCGCAGCGCAGGTTGACGACGCGGTCCACCAAGAAGGCACTGGCCGACGAGCGCATCGCCGGCAATAAGATCGCGTGGGCCAAGGCGAAGCTGGCCGACCTACGGCGCACCGCGAGCGAGGAGCGAGACGCGCGCATTTTCCCGGGCGTCTATGCGCCGGTGATGGTCATGGAGGGCGGCAAGAGGGTCATCAAGCCTATGCGCTACCAGTGCCGCCCAGCGGGCAAACCGGCGAACATTGACGTCAAGTTCCCCGGCACCTACAACGCGCGCCGGGACAACCTCGAGGGCTTCTGGGGCGGCCTTTTCGGATACACGCACGGCGTCATGGTCACGAATGCGTTCTACGAGAACGTCAGCCGGCACCGCGCCGAGGGCCGGGAGCTCGCGCCAGGTGAAGAAGAGGAGAGCGTCGTGCTGGAGTTCCGGCCCGAACCGCGGCAGGACATGCTGGTCGCGTGCCTCGTATCGCACTGGCAAGGCGCGGGCGAAGATTTGTGGTCCTTTGCCGCTATCACCGACGACCCGCCGTTGGAAGTTGCGACAGCTGGACACGACCGCTGCATCATTCCCATCAAGGCCGAAAATTTAGATGCTTGGCTCGAGCCCGATCCGAAGCGGCGCGCGGACCTCTACCGAATTCTGGACGACCGGGAGCGGCCGTATTACGAACATCGCCTAGCCGCTTGAAAGCCTTGGATTTTTAAATGTCAAAAACAACATTGCCAGAAAATTCTATCGAGACAGACGAAAATCGGCAGCATTACGTGTATCTCATAGCATGCAGAAATGAGAGCAGCGTTTACATCAAGATTGGTCGAAGCTCCAACCTGGTTTCCAGAATTCGGAACATTCAGACTGGATGTCCGATGACTTTCGTCAAGACATTCTGCATCACATCCGAGTATGAAGAGGAAGTGATGGGGCTTGAAAAGTTACTTCATATGCGACTGAAAAAACTAAGTGAACGAGGCGAGTGGTATGTCGCAAAGCCTGAATTTCTGCGCGCTCTGATAAGGCTTTTGAGAAAAATAAACAGCGGAAATTTTACTTACGAAGAGATTGAGCAGATGCCTGACTTTTGTGGTCCCGAACTCGAAATTATGATGCACAGGCACAACTTCAAATTCTACCGATTCCGGTTGACACTTTCAAAAAAAGAGCAAAAAAACATGTTCGAAAAAGTGAGCACTGCGCAGGTTGTTCGAGAATTGAACGACCTAATTACCAGTGAGTGAGTTGCACGTTTTGAAACGCTATCATGTCCGCTGACGTTATGGCCCAGACTATCCGTGAGGCTACGAGTGAAGCATCCGCAAGGATTACAGCCACTATCCCCAGAGGGCGTCGCCCTATT
>JAYUIZ010000171.1:0-2898 GCA_043765595.1 Lysobacter sp.
CTCGATGCAAAGGGTAATGCGAAGATCGCGCTGAAGGTGCCCGACTTCAACGGCACCCTGCGGGTATCCGCGCTGGTCTATTCGGCGGAACGCTATGGCAACGGCGATGCAGAAGTCGTGGTGCGCGCGCCGATCGTGGCCGAGGCCAGCTATCCGCGCGTGCTGGCCCCGGGCGACCGCAGCAACGTCACCCTCGACATCACCAACTTCACCGGTAAAGCCGGCGACTTCGACGTGAAGGTCGAAGGCCTCGGCCCGCTGACGGTGGCGCAGGGCGGACGTTCGACGAAGCTCAACGCAGGCGGCAAGACCACGCTGACTTTCCCGCTGACCGCGGGCGAGGGCTATACCACCGCGAAGATCCGCGTGCAGGTGAACGGCAACGGCTTCAAGGTGGACCGCCGCTTCGATGTGCCGGTACGCCCGGCCTGGCCGAGCGTGCTGCGCACGCGCACGCAGACCTTGAACGAACTTGGCGCGATCACGATGGAGGCCGGATTCGCCGATGGCCTGATGCCCGGTTCGGTCAACGCGCAGATGACGGTCAGCGCATTGCCGCCCATCCCGTTCGCGAGTGCGCTCAGGGATGTGCTGGAGTACCCGTACGGCTGCGCCGAACAGACAACCAGCAAGGGTTTCGCTGCGCTGGTGATGGATGCGGACACCGCCAAGATGCTCGACGTCAAGAGCCTCGATGCGGCGACGCGCAAGGCGCGCATGGACGGTGCGTTCGGGCGGCTGGCGTCGATGCAGATGTCGAACGGCCACTTCTCGATGTGGGGCAACGACAACTACGTCAATCCGGCGCTGACCCCGTACATCGTCGAGTTCCTGCTCGACGCGCGCGAAGGCGGTTTCGCGGTGCCGGAGACGATGCTGCAGAACGCCTTGAAGCGCTTGAACGAGGATCTGCTGGCCGGCGGCAACGAGTTCTACGGTCAGACCCATCGCGATCACCTCAAGTTCGCGTATCAGGCGCACGCGGGCTACGTGCTGTCGCGGGTCAACCGCGCGCCGCTGGGTACGTTGCGCGCGCTCTACGACAACGAGCGCGGCAAGGCGAAGACAGGTCTGTCGATGGTGCATCTGGGTCTGGCGCTGTCGCTGCAGGGCGACAAGAATCGCGGCGCGAAAGCCATCGCCGCCGGCTTCGGCTTCAAGAGTCAGACGTACGAGTACCTCGGCGATTACAGCAGCCCGCTGCGCGACAGCGCGCTGATGATCGCGCTGACTCACGAACGCGGCCTCGACAAGCCCGAGTACGACGCCAAGGTGGTCGCGCTGGGCAAGGAGCTCGACGTGCGCCGCAACGAGCGCTGGTTCTATCTCAGCACCCAGGAGCAGGTCGCGCTGGCGCGCGTCGGCCGGGCGCTGTTGGCGGATCAGAAGAAGACCGTCTCCGGCGTGTGGAAACTCGGCGATGTGAGCGATCCGGTCGCGGAACGCCGCATGCAGGGCCGCCGCGTCGACTACACCACGCTGTCGCGCGGCTTCCGCTTCGAGCCGCAGGGCGCGGTGCCGCTGTACGCCAGTCTGGAAGTGGCCGGCGTGCCGCGGACGGCACCGGCCGAGGACAAGTCGGTGATCGGCATCGAACGCAAGTTCTACACCACCGACGGCAAACCGTGGAAACCCGGTCCGATCGCCGAAGGCGAAGCGCTGATCGTCGCGCTCAGCATCACCGCCGACCAGGCCATGCCCGACGCGCTGTTGACCGATCTGCTGCCTGCGGGTCTGGAGATCGAAAACTTCAACCTCGGCGACGGCAAGCAGTGGGCCGATGTGGTGGTGGACGGCATCGAGATCACCGATCGCGGCAGCGCCGCCGAAGTGCTGCATGAGGAGTATCGCGACGACCGTTTCGTGGCCGCGCTGAAACTCAACCGTGGACAAGCCGCGCGGGTGTTCTATCTGGTGCGTGCGGTCACGCCCGGCACCTACACCGTGCCGCCGTCACTGGTTGAAGACATGTACCGTCCGCAGCTGCGCGGCGTAGGCAAGTCGATGCCGGCGACGATCACGGTGGTGCAGCCGTAGCAGCGGCTTCAGCCGCGAGATCTTGATTTTCTTTTCCCTCTCCCCCGCAACTGCGGGGGAGAGGGTGCTCGCAGAGCCTGTCCCGGATCCGATCCTGGAAGGTGAGTTACCCGCCGCAGCACACCCCACCGCGACACGACGAATCCTGATCGCGCATCCATGTCGCCATCTACCACACCCTCCGCGCGGGTCCGCATCCGCCGCCTGCTGCCTTGGCTCCGCTGGGGCACCGTCGCAGTGCTGTCGTCGCTGCTGCTGCTCGATCTGATCTTCCCGCCGCAGCTGCCGAAGGCGCGCGATACCAGCACCCTGGTCGTCGCGCGCGATGGCACGCCGCTGCGCGCGTTCGCCGATGCCGATGGTGTATGGCGCTATCCGGCGACGCCCGAAACGATATCGCCGCTGTATCTCGATGCGTTGCTGAACTATGAGGATCGCTGGTTCTGGCGTCATCCCGGCGTGAATCCGATAGCTTTGTTGCGTGCAGGCCGGCAGATGCTGGGCAGCGGCGAAGTGGTGTCCGGCGGCTCCACGCTGACGATGCAAGTCGCGCGCATCCTCGATTCCAAGCGCACGCGACACACGCGTACGCCGTTGCGCAAACTGCGGCAGATCCTGCGCGCAATCCAGCTTGAAGCGCATCTGTCGAAGCGCGAGATCCTGATCCTGTATCTCGAACGCGCGCCGTTCGGCGGCACCATCGAAGGCGTGGAAGCCGCAAGTTGGGCCTACCTCGGCAAGCCCGCTTCGCGCCTGTCGAAAGCAGAGGCCGCGCTGCTGGCAGTGCTGCCGCAGTCGCCGAGCCGACGACGCCCGGATCGCCATCCGGAAGCCGCGCAGGTCGCGCGCGACAAAGTGCTG
>JAYUIZ010000172.1:0-8472 GCA_043765595.1 Lysobacter sp.
CGGCGCGGTGCAGCATCGCCGCTTCCAGCCGCGCCGGCTCGCCGCTGCTGTCCAGCGCGTCGCGGATCGCTTCCAGCGTGGCGTCGTCTTCCCGCCGCATATGTTTCGCCAGATACTGCAATTGCCGCTTGTGCGCGCCGTGCGACGTGATTCGCCGGGTGTCGTCGATATGCGATATCAGTCCCTCGGGCACCGGCAGTCGCGCCACCTGCTGCGGCGTCAAAGCCGAGAGCTGGCGGGCCAGTTCGAGTACTTCAAGGGCCTCGCGCCGCTGCTGACTGCGGCTCGGGGACAGAAAATCGCCGGTTTCGGTGTCTTTGCCTCTCATGACCACAGGATAATGCATTGAACGCGATCGCTTCCTCCCCGTCCGCTGCTGCTGCTTCCACATTTGCGGGCGACGACGACAGTCAGGCCCGGCTGGACCGCCTGTCTGGCCTCGCCCGCGACCTGCTGGCCCGCGCCCGCGCCCAGGGCGCCTCCCAGGCCGAGGTGAGCTGCGACGAGGATCGCGGTCTCAACGTCAACGTGCGCATGGGCGCAGTGGAAAGCGTCGAATCCACCCGCGATCGCTCCATCGGGATTACCGTCTACTTCGGCCAGCGCAAGGGCAGTGCCAGTACCGCCGATCTGCGTCCGGAGAGCCTCGAAGCCACCGTCGCCCAGGCCTGCGCCATCGCCCGCTATACCGAGGACGACCCGGCCTCAGGCCTCGCCGACGCCGAGCGCATGGCCACCGATGTGCGCGAATTTGACAGCTGGCACCCGTGGCGGCTGGAGGCCGACGAAGCGGTGGATCTGGCCCTGGCCTGCGAAGCCGCCGGACGCGACGCCGACCCGCGCATCGCCAATTCCGACGGCGCGTCGGCGTCTACCGGCGAATCCATCGGCGTTTACGCCAATTCCCACGGTTTTCTGGGCCGTGAACGCGATACCCACCACAGCATTTCCTGCGCACTGATCGCCGGCGAAGGCGAGGATATGCAGCGCGATGGCTGGTACAGCCTTGCGCTGGCCCGTGAGGATCTGGAAATCCCCGCCGCGATTGGCCGTCGCGCCGCCGAGCGCACGCTCGCCCGGCTGCAGCCGCGCACGCTGCCGACCGGCACGCTGCCGATTCTCTTTCACGCCGAGGTCGCGCGCTCGCTGTTCGGCCATCTGCTCGGCGCGGTGTCGGGCAGCGCGCTGTATCGCGGCGCCAGTTTCCTGCTCGACAGCGTCGGCACCCAAGTGCTGCCCGACTGGTGCGCGGTCCGCGAGCGTCCTTTCCTGATGCGCGGCATGCGTTCCAGCGCGTTCGACGCCGAGGGCGTCGCCACCCGCGAGTCCGATCTGGTCCGCGACGGCATTCTCCAGCGCTACATCCTGGGCAGCTATTCGGCGCGCAAGCTAGGCCTGCAGAGCACCGGCAATGCGGGCGGCGTGTTCAATCTGGAAGTCGCGTCGAATGCCGCTGGACTCGATGCCCTCGTCCGCGACATGGGCACCGGCCTGCTGGTCACCGAATTGATGGGGCAGGGCGTGAATGCGATCACCGGCGACTATTCGCGCGGCGCCGCCGGGTTCTACGTCGAAAACGGCGAAATCGCCTACCCAGTGGACGGGATCACCATCGCCGGCAACCTCCGCGGGATGCTGCGCGGCATCCAGGCCATCGGCAGTGATATCGATGCCCGCTCGCATATCCGGGTCGGTTCGATCCTGGTCGGGCGGATGACCGTTGCCGGGGGCGATTGACGTTTGTGTATGCTAGGCCATGTCCGCCAGTCGCGGCATGTCTCGTATCCGCAACAGTTCCGCCGCAACAAAATTCATCAGCAAATCATCATCCAGCAAGTAATGGGGAGTCCAGCAATGACCGATGGCAACGAATTCACCGCACCGCCGCCGGCTCCGTCCGGGGCGGCACCTCAAGACCAGCGGACATTGGCGCTGGTGGCGCATCTGTTGGGCATCCTGACCTGGGTCGTCGGTCCGCTCATCATCTGGCTGATCAGCAAGGACGACGTTAACAAGGCTTTCGTCACCGATCAGGCGAAGGAAGCGCTGAATTTTCAGATCACCCTGACGATCGCGTATGTGGTCGCCTTCATCCTTGTCGTTGTTACCCTGGGTCTGCTGTTCTTCGTGCCGACCCTGGTGTGGATCGGCAATATCGTTTTCTGCATCCTGGCTGGTCTGAAAGCCAACAACGGCGAAGCCTACCGCTACCCGTTCGCGATCCGCCTCATCAAGTAAGTCGATAGCAATATCCGTAACCCGAAACCCCGGTGCCTCAGGCGCCGGGGTTTTTCTTTGTCCACCGCGCGTCAACCCGCCATCGCCATAGGCGTTGACACAGGCATCTTCCGACGTTGGAGCGCGACATGGGCGGCATCACCGCAACCGCGGCGGTCAATCGTTTCGGCCTGGGCGCGATGCCGGGCGAACTCGCGCAGGCAGTCGATCCGCACCGCTGGCTGCACGTGCAACTTCAGGCGAAACCGGATCTCGCGCCATTCGCCGGCCTGCCGGATAGTCTCGACATCCTCCAGCGCGAAGCCGAATACCGCCTGCAGCGCCGTCGCACACGCGTCGCCGATGCGTCCGCCAAACCCGCAACCACTCCGACGATCGGCGAGATTGTGCGCACGCCGCTGCAGCAGGCGCTGCGCCGCGATGCCATCGCCGATATCAGCATGCGTTATCGCGTCGCTGCGACGACGTCGGCGCCGTTCGTCGAACGGCTGGTCCGGTTCTGGTCGAACCATTTCGCGATTTCTATCGACAAGAACAGCGCGCGCCTGCTCGCTGCGCCGATGGAGCGCGAGGCGATCCGTCCGCACATCAATGGTGACTTCGCCGATTTGCTGCAGGCAGTGGAAACCCATCCCGGCATGCTGCTGTATCTGGACAACGCCGCGTCGGTCGGCGACGACTCGATGCTCGCGCGTCGCGTCGAACGTCGCGATACCACGCGCAAACTCGGCCTCAACGAGAATCTGGCGCGCGAAATCCTCGAACTGCATACGCTGGGCGTTGATGGCGGCTACGCGCAGCAGGATGTTGTCGAACTGGCGCGTGCGATCACCGGCTGGGGCACGCCGCTGCGCCGCGATGCGCAGAACGGCATGACTTCCGCCTTCCTCTTCCGCCCGGGCGCGCATCAGCCCGGCGGCCGCACCGTGCTGGGAAAACCCTATGCCGAGGCCGGTGAAGCGCAGGGCCGCGCGATCCTGCGCGACCTCGCCGTGCATCCGGCCACCGCGCGCCATCTCAGCCTGAAACTCGCGCGGCATTTCGTCTCCGATACGCCACCGCCCGCGCTGGTGGAGCGCATGGCTGCGGCATTCCTGCGCAGCGGCGGATCGCTGCCGGTGCTTTACCGCGCGATGATCGACGACGATGCCGCGTGGTCGGTCGACGCGCGCAAATTCAAGACGCCGGACGATTTCGTGGTCTCGGCGATGCGCGCAGGCGCGATCGGTCTGGATCGCCAGCCGCTTGCATTGACACGGCTGCTGCAGGGCCTGGGGCAGCCGACCTTCACCCCGCGCTCGCCGGCGGGTTTCCCCGATACCGCCGCCGATTGGGCCAGCGGCGATGCATTGCGCAAACGTCTGCAGGCAGCGGCTGCGCTGGGCGAACAGGTATCGGTCGCGCGCAAGCCGGTCGAACTCGCGGCCGATGTGTTAGGCGCGGAAGCGGTGCAAGGGCCGTTCGCTGAGCTGCTGCGGCGCGCGGGCTCATCGCAGGAAGGTTTCGCGCTGCTGTTTTCCAGCCCCGCATTTCAGTGGAGAGTGTGATGACCCGTCGCGATATTGACCCGAACCGCCGTCGTTTTCTCGCCGCGCTCGGCGGTACCGCGATGCTCACGCTATGGCCGGGCCTGTCGCCGGCCGCCTCGGGCGGGCACACGCGGCTGGTGGTTGTGCTGCTGCGCGGCGCGATGGACGGACTGCATCTGCTGCCGCCGCAGGGCGACGCCGATTACCTGCGCGCGCGCGGACAACTCGCGGTGCGCGACGCGCTGCGCCTGGACAGCAGTTTTGGACTGCATCCTAAGATGACCTTCGCGCACAGACTTTATGCAGACAAACAGCTGTTGCCGCTGGTCGCGGTGGCGCCGCCTTACCGGCAGCGTTCGCATTTCGATGCGCAGGATTGCCTGGAAAACGGCACCGCCGTGCCCGGCGGCGCGCGCGACGGCTGGATCGGCCGCTGCATCGAGGCGATGGCCGCGTCCGAGGGCGTCGCCATCGCCCAGGTGATGCCGCTGGCGATGCGCGGCTCAGGTCGCGCCGAAATCTGGTCGCCGCCGCTGCCGCGCGAGCTGCCCGATGCGCTGATGCAGCAGTTGCAGCCGCTGTACGCCGCCGATCCGCGTCTGGCGCCTGCGTTCGCGGATGCGATGGAAACCGCAATGACGGAAACCCCAACGACCGACATGGGCGCGCAGCGCGGCGCCTTCCGGCTGCCCGAGGCCATGGCCGCGGCGGCCAAGCGCATGCGCGGGCCGGATGCCGCGCGGATCGCGTTCGTCGAAGACCGCGGCTGGGATACCCACCGCGGCCAACAGCTTGCGCTCGACCGCAAATTCGCCGAACTCGACGCCGGTCTGCGCGCCATCCACGATGGTCTGGCGGAAGAATGGGCGCGGACTGCGGTGATAGTGGTGACCGAGTTCGGACGCACCGTCGCTACCAACGGCAGCGCCGGCACCGATCACGGCGTCGGCGGCGTGGCCCTGCTTGCGGGCGGCGCGGTACGCGGCGGGCGGATCGGCGGCGATTGGCCCGGTCTGGCCCCGAGCGCGCTGCTCGACGGCCGCGATCTGCGCCCGACCACCGATCTGCGTGCGGTGTTCAAAGGTCTGCTGGCGGCCCATCTGGCGGTGCCCGAATCGGCGCTGGAGACCCGGATCTTCCCCGACAGCCGCGCGGTGCGTCCGCTGGAGGGGCTGCTGCGCGGTTGATAACGTGACCATGCACCAATGAATCTGTGCCGGAGTATGTCTTTCGTTGGCTTGCGCCCGCCGCTGCAGGCCTCATCTTGTACGGGCGCCGGACGTTTCCGGACGCGCAAGGCGGGAGTTTCCCCCGCGAGGACAAGGCCATGAACGACACGCTTCCGACCTTCGACACCGCTTCGAGCGATTCCAGCGACCGCAGCTGGGCCGCGGGCGCGCACCTGGCCGCGCTGGTCGCTGCGTTCGCGACATCGTGGTTCGCGGGCATCGCCGGCGCCGTCGCCGCACTGGTGGTCTGGCTGATGATCCGCGACCGCTCGGCTTTCGCCGCCGCGCATGCGAAGGAAGCCATCAACTTCAACGTCAGCATGTTCCTCTACGCCGTCGCCAGCATCGCGCTGGTGATCTTTACGCTGGGCCTGGGTCTGCTGGTGGCGGTGCCGCTGTGGATCGCGCTGGCCATCGCCTGGGTGGTGCTGACCATCGTCGCCACGGTCAAGGCCTACGACGGCGAAACCTATCGTTATCCGCTGACGATCCGCTTGTTCTGAATCCGGCCGCGCGTAGGAGGGCCTTCAGGCCCGAGCTCTTGCTTCAGGCAATCGAATTGGAAGCGTAGAGCTCGGGCCTGAAGGCCCTCCTACGGTTTGTGCATCAACGATCGCGTTCCACGACCTGTCTGGCCAACGCGGCGAGCAGGTCTGCGCGGTCGCCGAACGGGGCCAGCGAGGCGCGCATCCCCTCGGCGAGTTCGACCAGCTTCGCGCGCGACGCCTCCACGCCCAGCAGCGCGGGAAAGGTGGCTTTCTTCTGCATCAGATCTTTGCCCGCGGTCTTGCCGAGGGTCGCGCTGTCGCCTTCGATATCCAGCAGATCGTCGCGGATCTGGAACGCCAGCCCTAGTGCCTTGGCGTAGCGATCAAGTGAAGCCTGCGCATCGGCGTCGGCGTTGCCGGCGATCGCGCCCAGACGCACCGCGCAGCGCAGCAGCGCCCCGGTTTTCAGAGCTTGCAGTCGTTCCAATTCGCCCAGCGAAATATCACCGCCGCGGCCAGTGGCATCGATATCGAAGGCCTGGCCGCCACACATGCCAGCGGCGCCGCTGGCGATGGCCAGCTCGCGCACCATCGCGATGCGCGCGTCGGCCGGCAGCGGCGCTTCGGCCAGCTGCTGGAACGCCAGCGACTGAAGCGCGTCGCCAGCAAGGATCGCGGTGGCTTCGTCGAAGGCCACATGCACCGTCGGCTGGCCGCGACGCAGGGCGTCATCGTCCATCGCCGGCAGATCGTCGTGGACCAGCGAGTACGCATGGATGAGTTCGATCGCGCTCGCCGGTGCGTCTAGCGCGGTGATGTCTGCAGTGAGCAGTTCGCCGGTGGCGTAGACCAGCAGCGGACGCATGCGCTTGCCGCCGAACAGCGCGGCATGGCGCATCGAGGCCTGGAGACGGGAACCGGACAGGCTGCGATGGGTCAGTGCGTGTTCGAGGGCGTTGTCGACGCGCTGTCGCCAGTGGGCAAACGTTTCGGCGTGGGTCGTGGTGCGGTTGGTGGGCTGGGCCGCGATGCGATCCGCCGACAGCGGATCAACCATTGCCGTTGGCGGTATCGCCGAAGGGCTCGGCGCTGTCTGGTTGCTCGGGGTCGCTGAGCAGGCGCACGCGCATTTCGGCCTGTTCCAGCGCCTGCTGACAGCGGCGATACAGACCGACGCCGCGTTCGTAGGCGGCGAGGGAATCTTCCAGACTCATCTGCCCCAGTTCCATCTTTTCGACCAGATGCTCCAGCGCGTCGAGCGACTGTTCAAAGTCGGCCACGGGCGATGCGACCGGGGTGGTGTCTGGAGTGTCGGATGCAGTCTTTCGGGCCATGTCGGGAGTGTAAGCCTTCGATCTTTCAGCCGACAGAGGGCGCGGCGTGGATTGTGATGATCGGTCGCTCTTCGCCGCTCAATACCAGCGTCGCGCCCTGCGATTCCAGCCATTCCTGGAAGCCGGCGGACTGGATGCGGTCGCCCGCGGCGAGCAGCTCACCGTCGGCGGTGCTGAGCAGCGGCATGCGCGCGCGCACCCAAGGCGCGATGCCCAGTGCCTGCAGCACATGCTTGAGGGTGTGATGCCGGCTGCGCCCGGGCTGCTGGATGCGTTCGCCGCCGCGTCGCGCATGCGCGAGCATCGGCGAGGGCAATGCGTCTGCGCCCGCGAGCGTCCACGTGTCGCCATTGGGCAGAATCAGGGGCTGATGGCCATCCCAGGCGCACGACCATGCCGGCGGAAGCGCGCGGTCGGCGTCGATCGCATGCAGCGCGTTGCGCCAGCGGCGGATTTCTACGCTGCGCCAGGCGAAACGGGGCATGCGTCCGTCGCTGGCGTGCTCGGCGCGCGAGCCCAGAAGATCGGTTTTAATCCGGGCGACACCTTCCGCCGGCAGCGGCGGCCATCCGAGGCTGACGACCCAATGCCGCAGCACGCGCGCGCGCTGTGCAGCCGGCAATGCCAGCAGGCCCGGCACCGATAGCGTTTCGCCGCTCGCGCCGCGTACCGATGCCAGCAGCGTTGCGTCCTGCCCTGCCAGCAGCCCGCTCGCGTCTGCCGCCAGCGCGGCTGCGCGGGCGAACGCGTCGTCGGCATGCGGCCAGCGTTCGCGCAGCAGCGGCAACACTCGGTGGCGCAGGAAATTACGGTCCAGCGCGATGTCGGCGTTGCTCGGATCTTCGATCCAGTCCAGGCCGTGGTGCGTGGCGTAGGCCGCAAGCGCATCGCGCGGCGTCTCCAGCAGCGGGCGCCACATCCATCCGCCCGAGAAACGTCGCCAAGGGCGCATCGCGCCCAGACCGTCGGGCCCGGATGCGCGCAGGGCGCGCAGCAGAAAGGTTTCCGCCTGGTCGTCGCGATGCTGCGCCAGTGCGAGCGTCTCACCGCTGCGCAACGTCTCCGCGAACGCCTGCCGCCGCGCCTGACGTGCCGCGGCTTCCGGGCCCAGCCCGCTGTCGCGGCGCACCGCGACCCTCACCACATCGAGTGCAATGCCCCAAGCCAGGCAATTTTCGGCGCAGTGTTCAGCCCAGGCGTCGGCGCGGGCATGCAGGCCGTGATGGACATGGATCGCCCGTAGCCCGCGGTCGCGGATCGCCGGATCGTTGGCAAGCAGGTGGAGCAGGGTGGTGGAGTCCAGTCCTCCGCTAAAAGCGACCAGCACCGGCGAGGGCATCTGCGTGGCCGTGCGGGCGACCGTTCCCGACGCATCCACGCCGGATGCGTCGGTGCCGTGAGGAATCAGGTGAATGTTAGGGGCCGCGGACATGCCGCCATGCTAATGCCTCGGTGCTCACTCAGGCTTGAGGTGATCAGCCTGCGCCCGCTGCGGCTTCACGGGTGGCGATGTCGATCCACTCGCGCTGTTCGCGCTGGTAGTACTTGGGTGCGACCCGCGAGCGCTTGATGACCGTATTGAATACGTCCGTCGCCTGCGCCGCCTGGCCCTCGCGTTTGAGCAGCAGGCCGAAACGCACCCGCGCCTCTTCGC
>JAYUIZ010000173.1:0-2892 GCA_043765595.1 Lysobacter sp.
GCGAAATGCCACCCATCAGAACAGTGCAAATGCCTGTTATCAAAGGCAATTCAGCCTACAAAGTTGTGGAATCGACCCACTGGGATTCACGAAGAGCCACTTCAGCGCATAAAAAAACTCCTTCCCCGCCTGGGCTCGCGGAGAAGGAGTTCGGGTACTGCTAATCAGGACGTTGCTTACATCATCGGAGCAGGTGCTGCTGGCACTGCGACCGGCGCAACCTTCTTCGCGCGCTTCACAACTTTTTTAGCCTTTTTTTTTGCGACTTTCCTAGCGGTTTTCTTGGCAGCGGGCTTCTTCGCAGTCTTTTTGACGGCCTTCTTAGCAGTCTTCTTGACGGCCTTCTTAGCAGTCTTCTTGACGGCCTTTTTCGCGGTCTTCTTGGCGGTCTTCTTCGTTGCCTTCTTCACGGCCTTCTTGGCAGCGGCCTTCTTGGTGGCCTTTTTGGCTGCTTTCTTCGCAGTCTTGCGGATGGCCTTCTTGGCGGCCTTCTTCACGGTTTTCTTGGTCGCCTTTTTGGCGGTTTTCTTCGCAGCTTTCTTAACAGCCATGGGATGGCCTCCTCGTCAGTGGACTAGCTATTGGTATTACGGCCCATACAGCAACAGGATCGCGGGAGTCGGACCCGCCATCCACCGCCGGCGCACTAGGCAAGCCGGTACGGAGTGGTGCCGGGATCGCATCCGCGATGCCCGGCGTGTGGAAACGTCCGCGAGCGGAATCGCCCGATCTGCTACCGCGGCGCTCCTGCGTCGGGTAATAGAAAACCCTGGGCCGTCACGGCCATGGGTTGAACGGTGCGAGTCTGTCGACTCAATGACGACTCGATTTTCAGCAGAGTAGAGCAAGCCTGTTTCCACCGGAACGCGAGCCCGTGCGGAAGATCGGTTTGTGCTTCGCATTTTCGTCTTGTACGGACTCACTCGCTTCTGCTATGACGACACTTGGGGCGAAACCTAATCACGCTTTTTTCAACTGTCAACACCCCTCGTAAAAAAACAGCGAACGACGCCCCTCGAATACGTCCCGCAGAAGAACTGAAATGCGTCGCAGTCGTTTGCGTCGCCGGCGTGCATGACTACAGCCCGCATCTGCATGCCGGAAAAGAAACGTCTTTTTTAAAGTAGTTTTATCTGCGAGCTAGTGATCTCGAATGGGTTGCGCTCTATCGCGAGCAGCGCTTGAAGCGACGCCGCGCCGGCTGCGGCCGAAGAATAAACGGATCGATTCGAAGATTTTTCAGGACAGGCTTTTTTCGCGCCGCACAAGCTCGATTGCGCGGATTTGCGCGAACTTCAAAAGGCGATACGCACCATCCGCGACGCATCGCGTGCGCACCGGAACAGCCTCAACGACATCCGCGCGCACACGTTTCAACACATCGAAACCGGCGACGATCCACTTGCGTCGTTCGCTCGGCGGCACGTCAACCCCTCGACAGAACCGCGGCTCCGAGTCGCTACGTACGACGGCTTCCTGCACCGCGCGGACAAACAAAAAGCCGTCGACGTTTCCCAGGACGGCTTCGTCGGTTGCTCCTGGTGTGCCCGATAACGCAGCACACGGTCAACGGAGCAGCGATGATCAGTGCTCGTCTTCTTCCAGCAGCTCAGCGTAATCGTCAGGGGCGAGCAGATCGTTGAGCTGGTCGGCGTCTTCGACCTCCAGCACGAACAGCCAACCTTCGCCGTAGGCATCCTCGTTGATGGTCTCCGGCTTGTCGGCCAGCGCCGAGTTGACCGCGACAATGATGCCGCTGATGGGCGCGTACACGTCGGAGGCTGCTTTAACAGACTCGACCACTGCGCAGGCGTTGCCAGCTTCGAGACGGTCGCCGACGTCGGGCAGGTCGACGTAAACGAGATCGCCGAGCAGGCCCTGGGCGTGATCGGAGATGCCCACGGTGACCTTGCCGTCGCCTTCGACGCGGGCCCACTCGTGGGACTTCATGAATTTAAGGTCGCCGGGAATCTCGCTCATCTTGGGCTCCGCAGGGGTATTGGTGGCAGTGGGAAGGGGGAATGTGCAGCTAGTGTAGAAGCGGTGCGGCGTGGATCAAATACCCGCCCGCGACAAATCTTGATTTGAAAACGTCCTCAAGGCCGCGCCCGGCTGACGCTGCCCGCCAGCCGACGGGTTTCCGCGTTCAAACCGACACCCGGGGTCGCCTCCACCATCATGTCCCGGACGCCGCATTGTCGGGCACGAGACTGGCGCCGTCGCGCACGAACGGAAACCTGACGACGCGCACGGGCAGCAGCTTGCCGCGGATGTCGACGCGCACCTCACCGAGCTCGCCAGCCGGCACGCGCGCGAACGCGATCGCCTTGCCCAGCGTTGGCGAAAACGTGCCGGAAAGAATTTCACCGTCGCCTGCCTTGGTGAGCACGATCTGACCGTGACGCAGCACGCCTTTTTCGTCCATCACCAGTCCGACCATCTGTCGCGGCGCGCCAGCAGCCTTCTGTGCTTCCAGCGCGATGCGACCGATGAAGTCGCGCGGCAGGCCATCGGCGTCGGCGTCAAGCGCGACGGTCCACGCCAGCGCTGCTTCGTACGGGCTGACGGTGTCGTCCATGTCCTGGCCGTAGAGATTCATGCCCGCTTCGAGGCGCAGCGTGTCACGCGCACCGAGCCCTGCCGGCTTTACGCCGACTGCGAGCAGCGCATCCCACAGCGCGACCGCGCGATCCTGCGGGACGACGATCTCGAACCCATCCTCGCCGGTGTAACCGGTGCGTGCGACGAACAGCGGCGTGCCGTCCCGGGTCACCGCTTCGGTGGCGACGAACTTGCCGATCTTCCCGGCGGCCCGCGCTGTATCGGCGGAGAGCAGGCCGATGACGCGCTCGCGGGCGTTCGGACCCTGCACTGCGATCATCGCCAGCTCCG
>JAYUIZ010000174.1:0-8420 GCA_043765595.1 Lysobacter sp.
GCCGAGAACAGCGACAGCATCAATAAGAAGGCGCGACCGGAGGCAGACATCGCCGGCAGGCTAGCACCGGCCGGATGAACGACGCGGTGCCATCACGGCTTCAACCCGGCGCGAGCCAAGTGAACGGCCACCAGGGCAGATTGCGTGCGATCCAGTAGGCGGGCAGCAAGACAAGCCACAGTTTCGGCATCATCACCACCGACATGAACGGTTTGAGGCGCATCGGCGTGAGGCCGCGCGCATCCAGCACCATCAGCGGCATCAGCGGCAGCACCAGCATCGCCAGCGGGTTCATGGCGAATGCGCTGGCGATGTCGCCGTGGACCAGCGCATGCAATGCGCGGGTCAGCCCGCAGCCGATGCAATACAGCCCGGTGAACGCCTTGAATATGCACGGCGGAAAGAGATTGTTCGGAAGGTTCGGGTCGTAGTTGCGCAGCAGCCAGATACCGACGACCGCCGCAGCCAGCGCGGCTGCCGCCGCGATGACCGATGCCGGGCGCATCGACATTGCGGACCGGTCAACCATTCGCGAGGCTGCCCAGCACGGCCAGTCCGCCGAACAGCACAAACCAGAGCGCGATGACCACCGCTACCGCGAGGGCGGAGATGACTGCCCGGAAGCGCGCCTTGTCCGCCGCGATGCCCGCGCCGGCGATATCTCCGACGGCACGAAGACCGTCCACCTGGGTGGCATACACGATGGACACCATGCCCAGCCGCAGACAGCAGAACATGGTCATGAGGATCGCCCAGACCAGATTGTTCGGGACGAATTCGTTGCTGGCGTGCGGGCCGGTCGGCGAAAAGGACATGGTTCGGAGTCGGATCGAGGAGGATGCAGCAGCGGCGCGGGTCCGGGTATCGCACCCCGTCATCAGGCCCGCCGACCATAAACGGTCATCCGGGTGATGACAGCGGCCCGACAGCGGGCCGCTGCCGGCGGACGATCAGCGGTTCTGCAGTTCCTGCATCTGCTGAATGTAGTGCCTGTAGCTTTCCATGCCGCCGGTGGCCAGGAGGACGACGGTGATCAACACGCCGATGATGGCCAGCGCGGTGGCGACCCAGCACCAGGTCTTGGCGCTGTCCGACGCGCGGCGTGCGCCCTCGAAATCGCCCTGATTGATTAGGGTATTGACCTTGTTGGACTGGACGATGGCCACGATGCCAAGCAGGCCGAGCGGACAGCACAGGCAGGTCGCGAGCACGGTCGCGATGATCGCCCACGCCAGATGATTGGGGATGTTGCCGGGTGCGGCGGTGGTGTTCATGGTGAATCTCCGGGAATCGTCAGTGAAGGGGAACGGGAGGACAGGAAGCGTAGCGGGCCAGCCACTGACCGGCCCGGAGGATCAGGCGCGGTATGGCCTCATTGTGCCCATTCCGCCGTCCGGCGCAATCGCAGTGCCGGATTCGGGTCGCTTCAAATCGCCGTCGCAGCCCTCGGGGCAGGGCGGAATGGGCCACCCGTCGCAATCAGGCATCCTCGCCCCGCAGTGCCCGGACGCGGGCTTCCAGCGTCGCGGCGGTGGCTTCGCGGCCATCCACCGGCTCGCCGGCCAGCACTTCGATGTGCGCGCGGAACCTGCGCGGCACGCGCATCTGGCGCAGACGGCCGTCGCGTTTGCTCCACATGCTGGTCCACATGTGCTTCAGCGCCATTGGCACCACGGGCACAGGCCGCAGCGCCAGTACCCGTTCCATGCCCGCCTTGAACGGCGCGATCCCGCCGTCGCGGGTCAGCGAACCTTCCGGGAAGATGCCGACCAGCTGGCCGTCGGCCAGCGCCGCATCGATCTCCTCGAACGCGCGTCGCATCACCTCAGGATCTTCCTTGGCGCTGGCGATCGGAATGGCCTTGGCAGTGCGGAAAATCCAGCGCATCACCGGCACGTTGAAGATTTTGTAGTACATGACAAAGCGCACCGGGCGCGGAATGCTGGCCGAGAGGATCAGCGCATCCATGTAGCTGACGTGATTGCAGACGATCAGCGCCGGACCTTCGTCGGGGACATGTTGCTCGATGCCGTGCAGCCGCAGCCGGTAGAACGAGCGCACCAGCATCCAGCTGAGGAAGCGCATCAGGAATTCCGGGACGATCGTGAAGATCCAGATCGCCACCAGGGTGTTGGCGATGGCAAGACACAGAAACAGCTGCGGAATGCTCAGGCCCGGCATCGGCAGCACGGTGTCGCCGATCTTCAGCTGCTCCATCTGCAGCGCAATGCCCAGCACCGCGGCCAGCACGATGAAGAACGCGTTCTGGATGTTGACCGCCGAGATCACCCGCGACAGCTCGTTGCGCGGCGTGCGGCTCTGGATCAGTGCGAACAGCGGCACCAGGAAGAAGCCGGTGAACAGGCCGACCGCGGCGAGGTCCAGCGTCACCCGCCAGCCGCCGGGCTGGGCCAGAAAGCCTGCGACATCCAGCCCGGTCACCGTCGCCGCGCCGGTGCGCGCGAAATACAGATCGAACAGGAAGACGCTCATGCCGAACGCGCCCAGTGGCACCAGGCCGATCTCTACGGTGCGCGCCGACAGTTTTTCGCACAGCAGCGAGCCAATGCCGGTGCCGACCGAAAATACCCCCAGCGCGACCAGATACAGGGTCTCGTCGCCGCCGAGATTGAGTTTGGCGTAGCTGGGCAACTGTGCGGTCAGCATGGTGCCGACGAACCAGAACCACGACACGCCCAACATCGCGTTGCGCACCGCCAGCTGCTTGCGCGCCAGTTTCAAGACGCGGCGGGATTCCGGAATCGGATTGACGTGCACCTTGAGGTCCGGCGCGCCGGCATCCACCGCCGGAATCATGCGGCTCACCGCGTTGCCCAGTATCGCCAGCAGAATGATGGCCGCAGCGGCGGTCTGCGGGCCATAGTCGCCGGCGAGTTTGAAGATCAGACCGCCGGCGATCATGCCGACCAGGATCGATATCGAGGTCCCCATCTCGACCAGGCCGTTGCCGCCAGTGAGTTCCTCGGGTTTCAGCACCGACGGCATGATCGAATATTTCACCGGGCCGAACAGCGCCGACTGCACGCCGGTACCGAACAGCGCCACCAGCAGCAGCGGCATGTTCTGCAGCATGAAGCCGATCGCCGCCACCGACATGATCGCGATCTCCATCGCGGTGGTGATGCGGATCAGCCGCGACTTCTCCAGTTTCTCGGCGATCTGCCCGGCGGTGGCCGAGAACAGGAAAAACGGCAGGATGAAAAGGGCAGGCGCGAGATTGGTGTAAAGCGTGCGCTGCTGATCGTCCACGCCCAGCCAGAACAGCAGGCCGATGATCGCTTGCCGATACACGTTGTCGTTGAACGCACCCAGCGATTGCACCACGAAGAAGGGCAGGAAGCGGCGCTGCCGCAACAGTTCAAACTGGTTGTAGGCCATGCGCGCTCCGTGGATCGGCTGATCACCGGCGAGCGCCGGCGGATGTCCGGCGGAGACTAGCAGAGATGCGTCGCTGCGCGTGCGTAGGAGGGGCTTCAGCCCCGAGCTTTACGAAAACATTGTTGCAACAAAAAAAGCTCGGGCCTGAAGGCCCTCCTACGGGTGCGGGGTTTCCCGTTCAAACGATGCTGCCATCGCTGCGCGTGGACGCTGCACCGTGGGCCAATTCCCACAGCAGCGCGGACAGTCTGGCGTCGCTGCGCTTCCACGACCAGAACAGCGGCGCGGCCAGCGTCGCCCGACACCAGATGCGATCCTGCCGCTCCGCCGCCGGCAGTGCGTTCGCCCGCCGCAGCCAGTGCGCGAACATATGCTCGGCCGCGCCCAGTGGCGGTCGCGTGGTGGGACAGAACGGCTGTAAGTTCACCAGATACACGTGATCCGCAGTGCGGACCACCGCCTCGGGCCAGACGCGCGTAGCGAAGCCCTGCGCGAGCCAGGCTTCGCGACTGATCGCGGCGTGCCGGCGGGGATCGATCAGGCCGTGGCTTTCGACCTCCGGATCGGACTCGGCGCATTCCAGGAACGCCCGGCGCAGGCCGCTGTCGTTGATATCGCAGCACGCGTGCGTATGGATGGATTTGCGCACCGCCAGTGCGTGGCGCATCCGTAGGACCCGACGCGGCAGATCGCTCAGACGCTCCGCGTGCTGCGGGGCATCGCCGCAGGCCAGCGGCAGCGCCACATCAAAGTCGGCGGCGTGTTCCCGCAGTGCGACGACGGCTAGATCGTCGATGGCCGGGTCGTTGATGGCCGGATCGATGATCGCAGGTCCGCTGGCCGTATCACGCCGGTTTGCCGTGCGCCTGCTGCCCGCATGCGCGCCGTGCGCGCACAGCCCCGCGCGCAGCAAGGACACGTATGCGGCGTGACATTGCGGATGTTCGATCACCGACAGCACGTCGATCAGATTCTGCGGTGCGCGCCGGTGCCCCGCGCGCTCGCGGTTCTCGGTGCGGGCCTCGGCGAAATCCGGCTCCGGCCAGAGCGGTGCGGCGCCTGCAGCGACGACGGTCAGCGGATCAACGCCACAGCGATGCGTGCGCAGCACTACGACTACGCAGATCCGGGCATCGGCCAATGTTGATCGCGGCAAAGGTAAGGTATCGATGACTGCGCGGACGTCGTCGCTACATGCATGATCACTGCCGATGACGATGCAGCCGGGCGCGAAACCGCGGTCGATCAGGAAGCGCCGTGCGGCCGGCAATGATGTCTGTGAATCGCACAGCACCAGCAGCCGCGGCCGCCGCGCAGGGTCCAGCGTCGCGAAGCCGGGCTCGCGCCGGATCAATGCGTCGATGCCGGCGCGAAGCAGGGCGGGGTGGCTGCGGGACAGGTGCGGTCGACGTCCGCTGTGCCGCGGCCGTTCCACGTGCGGCGGGAGCTGGCGCAATGCAGGCAGGCGCAGCGTCGCGGTTGCTTCGAGCATCGGCAGTTTCACCGCGCCGCGCCGGATCATGCGGTTCAGCGGGGCATCGACAATGGCGGCAGAGGCGTCTCCGCTCAGCATCACGTCGACCTGCATCGTGCAGCATCGCCATGTCCCGACGGCGGTGGGCTCTGCGCCGAAGTTCGCGATCAGCGTCAATGCCGGGCCGCCCACAGGCCTGTCCGGGGCTTCGATGATCTGCAGTGACGCGTCGCTGTCCCACAATTGCATGCGCAGCCAATCGCGGAACGGTTGGCGCAGCGCGGGCGGCAGGAACAGCCGCGCATGCCGCAGCAGGCTGCTGCGATCGACATCCACTGCCTGCGCCGCTGCTGCCGCATCGTGGTCCGCATGCCCGAACAGCGTCTGGTGCAGATTCCGTCGTATGCCCGGCGTCGCGGCGATCAGCAGCAGCCTCGCATCCGCGACTGGGGCAGCGCTATCGGCACGCGCGACGGCATTCGCCCACCACCACACCAGCAGGGCCTGCACCACCCAGCGGCCGCCGCCGCCGGGTGCCAGGCGGAGGCGGTAGCGGGTGGCCTCGGTAAAGGGCGTGTCCGCGACGGGCTGCGGACCGCAGGCGCTCCGATAAAGCTGGGCCGGATCGTCCGAATGCAGCAGCTCGTACGCGAGGATTGTGTGCAGGATCGATTCCCGCTGCGCGAAGTGGAAGTTGTCAGCTCGCGCCCTGCAGGTGTCGGACGCGAACCACCAGCGCAGCAGGCAGTCGCTGGCCGGGGTCAGCTGCGCCGCCAGCGGCGTGGCGGCCTGGACGCTTGCGCCGTCGCTGACGTCAAGCGCGGCCAGCAGGCGGCGCGCGCAATAATCCAGCGCGGCGTGCAGCGGCGGCCCAGGGGGCTCGGTGAGTGCAGGAGGCTGGGTGCGTGCAGGGGTGAGCGGCGAGACGGCTGTCGATATGCTGGTCGGCAAGACGCCAGCTGTCGATACGGCCATTGCCGGGTCGCTGCCGGACTCCCTGCCGGATTCCCTGACTAATCCCCTGACTAATCCCCTGCCGGTGTCACAGGTCCATGTCGTGGACATTGCCGCCTCCCTGTCTGCATGGACATGCATCGAAGCGAGCAAAATAACAAAAAGTTTGATAACGTACAAATCATAACTTTCCAACGCCGGCGTGCACCGGCCTAACGTCAGGTGATGAGCAATGAACACATTGCGTTCAGCGAACGGCTGCGCGCGGCGTTGCAACGGGCGGGCGTCGGCGAGAGCCCCGTTGAACTGGTGCGCCTGCTCGCCCGCTTTGGAGGCGATCCCGTTTCCCAACAAGCCGTCTCCGGCTGGTTAAAGGGACGCGCCATGCCAAGGCAGGCCAATCTGAGAGCGCTGGCGAAGATGCTGTCGGTCGAGCCGCAGCAACTGCAGTACGGGGACGACGGAAAACGCGTCAAGGAGACGCGCGGAGAGTGGCGCTTGGACCCGCGCGATCAACTGGCGATCGAGGCATTCCTGCGCTTGCCGCCGGCGCAGCGCAAACTGCTGCGGCATCTGATCGAGGAATTCTTCAGGTCGGGTGGGGTCGGCAAGCGCGGGTGATCGCCAGTGCCGTCCTGATCGATGAAATCCGCGACCTGCGTCCCGGATCGGGCACAGTCGCAATATAAATTGAGTATCAAAGCCAAGCCAAGTTTTCAAATCGCGCGCAGCGCCGCCCTAAGGTCGGCGCATGAAAACGGAACAAGATGCCTTCAGCGAGCGCCTCCGCGCCGCATTGCGCCAGGCTGGGATGAGCGAAAGCCCGGCCGAGCTGGTTCGACTCCTGGCCCGCTTCGGCGGCGAGCCCGTCTCCCAGCAGGCGATCTCCGGCTGGTTGAACGGGCGCGCCATGCCGCGTCAGGCCAACCTGCGCGCGCTGGCCAAGATGTTGTCGCTCGAACCGCAGCAATTGCAGTTCGGCGACGACAAGCGGGTGCGCGAGAACCGTGGCGAGTGGCGGATGAATCCGCACGACCAGCTCGCCATCGAAACATTCCTCAAACTGCCAGCAACGCAGCGCAAGCTGGTGCGCAGCCTGATTGAAGAACTCGCCAAACACAACGCGCCGGCCAAGGCTGCCAAGCGCGGGCGTTGACCGTTGGTGCGGCCCTGCAAGGCCGCGCTGTCAGGCTATTTTCAAGCTACTCGCGTTCAAACGTGTCGTTTCTAATCCGATCATTGCAAGCGCCCGTCAGGTCGCGCGAGCAATTGCGCGCCAGCCGATATCGTGGCGATGGAACGCCCCGTCCCATGAAATATTGGTCATCGCCGCGTAGGTGGCGCGCTGCGCGGCGGCTACGGTGACGCCCAGCGCGCAGACGCACAGCACGCGTCCGCCGCTGGTGACGACATTGCCGTCGTCGTCGAGCTGCGTGCCGGCGTGGAAGACCTTGGTGCCGACCGCTTGCGGAACGTGCAGGCCGTGGATGACGACACCAGTCTTCGGTGTGTCCGGGTAACGCGCCGCCGCCATCACCACGCCCAGTGCGGGATTCGGGTTCCAGCGGGCTTCGACCGCGTGCAGACGGTTGTCGATGGCGGCTTCGACCAAGTCCAGCAAATCCGAATCCAGTCGCAGCATCACCGGCTGGGTTTCCGGGTCGCCGAAGCGCACGTTGAATTCGATCACTTTCGGTGCGCCGCTGGCATCGATCATCAGCCCGGCATACAAGAAGCCGGTGAACGGCACGCCGTCGGCGGCCATCCCACGCACGGTCGGTTCCACCACCTCGCGCATAACGCGCGCATGCACCTCGGGCGTGACCACGGGCGCGGGCGAGTACGCGCCCATGCCGCCGGTGTTGGGGCCGGTGTCGCCGTCGCCCACGCGCTTGTGATCCTGCGACGTGGCCATCGGCAGCGCGGTCACGCCATCGACCATCGAGATGAAGCTCGCCTCCTCGCCGTCGAGGAATTCTTCGATCACCACCCGCGAACCGGCGCTGCCGAACGCATTGCCGGACAGCATGTCGCGCACCGCGTCTTCGGCTTCCTGCAATGTCATCGCCACAATCACGCCCTTGCCGGCCGCCAGACCGTCGGCCTTCACCACAATCGGCGCGCCTTTGTCGCGGATGTAGGCGATGGCGGCGTCGACTTCGGTATGCACCGAGTAGTAAGCGGTCGGGATGCCATGCCGGGCGAGAAAATCCTTCGCGAACGCCTTGCTGCCTTCCAACTGTGCCGCGGCCGCGGTCGGCCCGAAGATGCGCAGGCCTTCGCTGCGGAAACGGTCGACCACGCCCGCGACCAGCGGCGCCTCGGGGCCGACCACGGTCACCGCCACGTTTTCCGCACGCACCAGCGCGACCAGGCCGTCGATGTCGGTCGCCTTGATATCGACATTGCGGCACTTGGCTTCGGTGGCGGTGCCGGCGTTGCCCGGCGCGACCAGCACTTCGGTGATGCGCTTGGACTGCGCGAGTTTCCAGGCGAGGGCGTGTTCGCGGCCGCCGGCGCCGATGACGAGGAGTTTCATGGGGAGATCGCTCGTGGAGGGAGAAAGAACGGCGTTGCCGGAGTCAGAACCCTG
>JAYUIZ010000175.1:0-2881 GCA_043765595.1 Lysobacter sp.
GATGGTGCCTTCGGCCACGCCCAGCGAATTGGCGATCTCCTTATTGGAGAAGCCCGAGGCCATCAGGCGCAGGATCTCGGTTTCGCGGTCGGTGAGCGGATCCGGGCGGTCGAGGCTCACGAAATCGTTGCGCATGTGCTCCAGACCGGACAGCAGGCGCTGGGTCACCACCGGCTGCACCAGCGAACCGCCGCCCGCAACCGCCTGGATAGCACCGACGAGTTGCTCAAGGGAAACGTCTTTGAGCAGATATCCCTTCGCCCCGGCCTTCATGCCGGCCAGCACCAGTTGATCGTCGTCGAATGTGGTGAGGATGATCGTCGGCGGCAGTTGATTGACCTTGCTGAGCGCCTGCAGCGCTTCCAGACCCGACATCGCCGGCATCCGCATGTCCATCAGGACGACATCGGGATTGATCTGCGGAATCAGCTCGACCGCTTGGCGGCCATCGGACGCCTCGGCGACCACTTCGATGCCCTCGGCGAGCGCTAACAAGGAACGGATGCCCTGGCGTACCAGGGTCTGATCGTCGACCAGACAAACGCGAATCATGTCGTCTCCTGCATGAAGCCGTGAATGCGCCGGCCACCCTGGCCGTTTCGCGGATTGGACGGCGAACCGCCATTGAGGAATACGGGAACCACCGAAAAAGGGAGGCACAACGGGGTCATGCCGCAATTCCAGGTGCGGGAACGCTGCCCGTTGGCGCCGGGCCCCGCCTCAGCGGCAGACCCATCCGGTCGGTCGCCTGAACGACCGGCAGATACAGGGTCAGGCAGAAGCCCTGCCCCGCGCGGGTTTCGATCTCGACCTGGCCGCCGTAAGCCGCCAGGCGTTCGCGCATGCCGCGCAGGCCATTGCCTACCACCGGCGCATCGGCAGCGCCGCGGCCGTCATCGCGGGCCACGACCTGAACGCCATCGCCATGCCAGCGGTAGTCCAGGTCAAGCTTGGTCGCCTGGGCATGACGCACCACGTTGGTGATGATTTCCTGCGTGCAGCGCAGCAGGACATGGGCGCGTTCGGGGTCTTCCAACAGAAACGGCACCGGCAGCAGCATTTCGATCTGCAGCCCGGGAACGTTATCCGCCAGCGGCAGCAGGGTAGCGGCCATGTCGATGGCGTCGTCCTCGCGGATCTGGCTGACCGCTTCGCGGACATCGCTGAGCAGCAGTTTCGCGATGGTATGGGCCTGGGACACATGTTCCTGGGCTTTACCTTCGACCAGATGATTGGCAACTTCCAGATTCAGACTGAGGGCGGTCAGGTGATGCCCCAGCAGGTCGTGGAGCTCGCGGGAAATGCGGGTGCGCTCGTTGACCCGGACGCTTTCGGCCAGCAGGGCACGGGTGGCGCGGAGTTCGGAGTTGAGCCTGCGCTGTTCTTCGCGCGCCTGCGCCTGCTGTCGCGCCACCAGGCTGGTGGCGTATACAAACCCGGCGAAACCGGCGTATAGCAGGGCCTGCATCACCGCTTCCAGCAGGGTGAACTCACGGCGCATGAAGACCGGGATCACCGCCAACTGGCTCAGCAGCAGCCAGGCCACACCCAGCCGCAGCGACAACAGCCATGGGAGGGCTCCGGCCGCTACCATCAGTAGAAGGCTGCCCAGACCACTTTCGCTGTAGTAGCCCAGCGCGATCGCGGCCGGCGTCAGCACCACCAGCAGCAAGTAATCGAAAGGCCCCGGACGGCGCTTGCCCAGCCCCCGGGTCAACCAGGCGTAGGCGGCGCCGAAGGCGCCATATGCCACCCAGCCTTGCAGGGGCATGGTCAGCAGCAAGAAGCGGTCGTCGTCCGAACCCGCCAGCATCGGCATGATCCAGGTGTACAGCAGCGGCACGCCGACCACCGCCCAAGTAAAGAGCCCCGAGTAACGCAGCAGCCGGCTGTGATCCAGTCGTGTGAACATCCGGGGAGTGTAGGCGGTCTGCCGGCCACTGCACCCCACCGGAAGTCATGGGTGGCGCCCATCGCGGGAAGGAGGTCGCGGAAAATGCCGATGAAACACCGCTAATGTCGCCCGGTCGGGACGGGCATGCGATAATTTTGCGCCACCAGTGCAGGGGCCCTACCCGCGCACGCCACTGCCGGAGTCATTGGAATGTCGATTGTCATCCGCGACGTGCGCGAGCACGAGCTGGATTCCGTCCTTGCCCTCAATAATGCCGCCGGCCCCACGATCCTGCCTTTCGACCAGAACCGTCTGCGTCATTTCTTCGCCTCCGCCGAATACTTCCGCGTGGCCGAGCGAGACGGCACGCTGACCGGCTTCATGATCGGCGTGGGCAATCAGGCCGACCACGACAGCAGCAACTTCCGCTGGTTCGCGGAACGCTATCCGGATTTCTTCTATATCGACCGCATCGTGGTCGCCAGCCGCCGTCGCGGCGGCGGTGTGGGGCGCGCGTTCTACGCCGACGCCCAGACCTACGCGGAAATGCGCTACCCGCAGCTGGCCTGCGAAGTGTTCATCGACACCGCCAGCGATCCGGCCCTGCCCGATCCGGCGCTGCTGTTCCACGGCAGTTTCGGTTTCCGCGAAGTCGGCCAGCAGATGATGCCGGAGACCGGCCTGCGCGCCGCGATGCTGATGAAGGATCTGTGCAGCTATCCTTGGATCCGCGAGACCTACGGCGCCAGCCTGCCGGACGTATCCTGGCTCACGACGTCCCGGATCGGTGTCGACGCGCGCCACGCCGCGGGCACCGCCGCATGAATGCGGCCACGCCCGTAAATTACGAATTGGCCGGCGATCTGAAGATCGGTCAGGTCGGCATCGCCAATCTGCGCGTGCG
The DNA here is from genome assembly GCA_043765595.1 of Lysobacter sp. Taxonomy (GTDB): domain Bacteria; phylum Pseudomonadota; class Gammaproteobacteria; order Xanthomonadales; family Xanthomonadaceae; genus Lysobacter_I. The sequence goes on from JAYUIZ010000175.1 coordinate 2,799, forward strand.
CACCCTCGATGTCGAACGTCTGGGCGCGGAAATGCGCGATCGCGTTGCGCGCGCGCCGAAACTGTTTGAACGCGCGGCGGTGA
>JAYUIZ010000176.1:0-2877 GCA_043765595.1 Lysobacter sp.
CTCCATCCGATGCGGGGCGCGATGATCGAAACCGCTCCGATCCGCATCCCTCGCCATCCGAAATTCCGCAATGGCGGGTACAAGACCCGCCCTACGAGGAAACCGAAATGTCCACAGTCCTCATCGTTGCCGAGCATCTCGACGGCAAACTCAATGCCTCCACCGCGAAATGCGTGTCGGCCGCCAAGGCGCTGAATCCCGACAGCATCGACATCATCGTGCTGGCTGCAGACCCTGCCGGCGTCGCCGCCGAAGCCGCGAAGATTTCTGGCGTCGCCAGGGTACTGGCCGTCGCCAACCCCGCCAACGCCAATGCCATTGCCCAGGTACAGGCACCGCAAGTTGCCCAGGTCGCCGCCGGCTACAGCCACGTGTTCGGCCCCAGCACCACCTTCGGCAAGGATCTGATGCCCTGCATCGCCGCCCTGCTGGGCGTATCGCAGGTGTCCGACATAATGGCCGTCGACGGCAGCCACGCCTTCAAGCGCCCGATCTACGCCGGCAACGCCATCATCACGGTCGAAGCTGCGGCCGACCGGGTCGTGGTCGCCACCGTGCGCACCGCCTCGTGGCCGGAAGCCGCGGGTGGCGGCAACGCCGCCGTCGAAGCGGCCCCGGTCGATGCCGCACTGCCGGCGCATACCCGCTACATCGGCCTCGCTGCCGGCAAATCCGACCGCCCGGACTTGCAGAGCGCCCGTCGCGTGGTGTCAGGGGGACGCGGCGTGGGTTCGGCCGAAAACTTCAGGATCATCTACGACTTTGCCGACAAACTCGGTGCCGGCGTGGGTGCCTCGCGCGCTGCGGTCGATGCCGGTTACGTGCCGAACGAAATGCAGGTCGGCCAGACCGGAAAGATCATTTCTCCAGAGCTGTACATCGCGATCGGCATCAGCGGTGCGATCCAGCACCTCACCGGCATCAAGGATGCGGGCACCATCGTCGCTATCAACAAGGACGGCGAAGCGCCGATCTTCGAGATCGCCGATATCGGCCTGGTCGGCGATCTGTTCAAGCTGCTGCCGGAGCTGCAGGCGGCGCTGTAAGTCAGCCGCTTCGCTGCAAAGAAAGAGCCGGGTTCCCCCGGCTCTTTTCGTTTGCGACGGCGGCAGGACGGGTCAGCGGCCCGGCACGCGGCAGCAGGTAAGTTTCCCCGTCACGTTCTGTGCGTTGACGCTCAGGCTCCTGACGAAAATCTGCCCTTGGCTGCCAGTAAGGTAGGTGTCCGCGAGCACGACGTTCTCGGCCGCACTGATGCCAAGGCCAGTGGACGTGTAGTTGTTCGCCGGGCAAGTCATGACGGGAAGACCGACATAGGCACCGGCGGCTACATTGGTCTGAGTTGCGTTGACGGTCGTGCACTCGAGAGCGGTCGCTACCGGCGGCGCGTAGTAGCCCACGATGTCGGCCACGAAATCGGACGCGGCGAAGGTGAAGATCGAGAAATCCCTGGTCGTCAGCGGATTCGGCAGCTTGGTCACCACCGTGTTATTCACGATCGCGCCCGCGGTGTAGTTCACGCTGGATGCCAGCGGGCGCGTTGTTCCGAAGGGATACACCGTCGCGAAGCCCGCGCCCGCGGGCGTCACCGCAGTGACGTTGATGACCGCCGCCGCCTGCCCTGCCGCTACCGCGCCGCAATCGGTCGCACTGCCACCCTGGCTGCTGAAATTGCCGCCCGCGCCTACCACTGCATTGAAGTCGCGGCCGAAACCACCGGCGATCGCACCACCCGCCGTGCGCGTATCCAGAATCCTGCACGGCGTAATCGGCGTGTACACCAGATCGCTCGTGGCGGACCCCAATGACGCGGCTATGATCTGCGGACGCGACACCGGCGGCGCCAGACTGGCCCGGGCCATCGTGTCGATCACTTGTTCGTCCGAAAGCTTTCTCCCGGCACCGCTCAGCTCCGCTGAAGCGCCTTCATAGGTGCTGCGCTGCAAGGCACGCCGGAAATTGCTGACATCGGCGCCGACGAACGTCGGCACCATCCGCTTGGCCCATACGCCGACCGGAACTTTATAGACCTCCTGTACATACCCGCCCCACTTCAACACATAGGCACGGGCCATCGCGCCACGTTCGGCCGGCGTCGCCGATTTCGTACTGGACTCCGCCAATACCCATTTCGGTGCAGCTGTCGCGGGGTGGGACATGGCCAACGCCAAGGCCACACCTGATACCAGTAAACCCGACTGCTTTTTCATCTCGGTTCTCGTTGTTGTGGCCACTTGTCTAGAACGCAAAATCCCAATCAATCTGGTCAAGCACCAAGGACGCTGGAAGGATCATGCCCATTCACTAAGACGGCGAAGCATCGATCTTAGATATCGCCGATATCGGCCTGGTCAGCGATCTGTTAAAGCTGTTGCCGAAGCTGCAGGCGGCGCTCTGACCCACGTCGTAGTACAAAAGAAAAGAGCCGGGCTTCCCCGGCTCTTTTAGTTTGCGAGGGTGACGCTATGAATCAACGACCCGGGACGCGGCAGCAGGTCGTCGCGCCGGCAACCTGCTGTGGACTGGCGGTGGTGTTCTGCCATGCGCAAAAGCTGTCGGAGGCGCCTAGCGCAGCGTTCTTCCCGCTGCCCCTGCTGTAGATGCCGGATGCGTTGCTGAAACAGTACGGCGCTGTGGAGGTATATCCGGCGGGGCAGGCCGGATTGAAGATATTCGAGCTGGTGTTCGCGGCGATGGTGGTGCTGGTGATCGTGGTCAAGATACATTGCAGCGCGGTCGCCTGCGGCGGCGCGAAGTAGCCGACGATATCCGCCACGTAATGCGATTGTGCGTAGGTGTAGACAGTGAAGTCGAACGAGGTCAGCGGATTGGGAATCTGCACGATCAATGCGTTATTGACGATGGCACCGGCGGCGT
>JAYUIZ010000177.1:0-2877 GCA_043765595.1 Lysobacter sp.
GAAGTGACCACTTTCGCGGAGACGTCGACCATCGTCGGACGGCCTTGAGCGTCGAGATGGGTCAATGCCGACAACTTGCTTTTTTTAGTATTCATCCACCCACCAGATACATTTCGACGCGCTTGCGGGGCGTCTTCAGACCGCTGCGCAATTCGCTGTAGCGATCGCCGCGCGCCTGCCACAGGCCCGTGAGCCGTTCGACGAACGCTGCGTCTTCGCCAAGCCACGGCCGCAAGTCGGTGCCTTCGCCAGCGAATAGACAGGTGTAAAGACGACCATCGGCGGAGACGCGGGCGCGGTGGCAGTCGCCGCAGAACGGCGCGCTGATCGAACTGACGAAACCCACTTCGCCGTGACCATCGTCGAAGGCGTGCCGTGCGGCGACTTCACCGCGGTACTGCGGGCCCAGCGCATGCAGCGGCCAGTGCGCGTGGATCACATCGCGCAACTCGGCCGAGGGCACCACGCGTTCGAGATTCCAGTCGTTGCAGGTGCCGACATCCATGTATTCGATGAAACGCAGGGTGTGGCCGTGCTCGCGGGCAAAGGCAACCAGCGGCAGCACCTGATTGTCATTGACGCCGCGCTGGATCACGCAGTTGAGTTTGATCCGCGCGAAACCGGCGGCGCGCGCGGCGTCGATGCCGCGCAGCACATCGACGAGATTTCCGCGGCCGCCGGACAGCGCCGCGAACTGTTGAGGCTCGAGAGTATCGAGACTCACGGTGACCCGGTGCAGCCCGGCTTCACGCAGTGCCTGCGCCTGCGCGCCGAGCAGGCTGGCGTTGGTGGTCAGTGCGATGTCGTCGAGGCCGCCGATACGTGCGAGCCGGGCGATCAATTCCGGCAGACGCTTGCGCAGCAGCGGTTCGCCGCCGGTGAGGCGCAGCTTGCGCACGCCCACGCGCACGAAGCCGCGCACGAGGCGTTCGATCTCGTCGAAGGACAGCCGGGACGCGGCGTCTAGGCCGTAATCGTCGGACACCCGCTCCGCCGGCATGCAGTACGGACAGCGGAAGTTGCAGGCCTCGATCACCGACAGGCGCAGGTCGTGCAGCGGGCGCCCGAGGGCGTCGCGCGGCAGATCGGGGATGTCGGGAACAGCGTTCATGCGCAGGAATACGTGGGCTATGCGCGAACAGAGGCGGACTGCGCGCCATCGGTTGCGTCGAACGGTTCGGCCCGCGCCGCGGTCGGTTCGGCCAACGCGATGCATTCGCCGGGATGGGCGATGCGATAGCCGCGAGTGGCCAGGGCTTCGCCGTCATCGGCGCTGGCGTAGTGATACAGCACGCAGCGGTCGAGCAATTCGCGCGGATAGTCGCGTTCGAGATCGGCGATGCCGCTGTGCGAGGGATTGCCGTGCAGGCCGCAGTCGTGAGCGATCAGCTCGCCGGCATCGGCGACGGACGCCAGAGTCTCCGAGATCGGCCGGGTGTCGCCGGTCCAGACGACACTGCCGCGCAGGCGCAGGCCGTAACTAGTCTGTGGCCAGTGGTGACGGGTCTCGAAAACCTCCAGGCGGATGCCGTCGTGCCAGAAGGCATCGCCAACCGGGATCACTTGGAAGGCATCCCAGAAGTTGGCGCCGCCTTCGGCCAGCACGTTCGGATAATCGCCAACGCGCTGGTGCAACAGCGGCACAACGCGCGCAGGCACGTAAATGCGCGTGCGGCCGCGGCGCGCGGGATTGAAGTAGGCATCGACGAACAGCCGCTCGAAGCCGGCGACGTGATCGAGGTGGGTGTGGGTGATGAACAACGTCTGCGGCGCTTCGCCGTAATGGGCGAGAAATGCGGTGAGGCCTTCGCCGCCGCAATCGATGGTGAGCCACGGCCGGCCGTCGCGCTCGAAGGTGGCCATCGCCGACCCCAGTTCGACCGCCGACGCATTGCCCACGCCATGAAACCGCAAAGCCCAACTCATCGCTCGTCTACGTCCCGCGTTGCCAGAGCGCATCGTACGCGCTGCGCAGCGTCGCGTAATCCTTGCCGACCTCGGCCTGGCTGCGCGCGCCTCGCAATTTCAGCAGCGAACGCTGCAGCCGGTCGAGGTTCGCCTGGCGCCAGCCAGTGGCCGGGATGCGCAATTGGCTGCGGTCGACATCGATTACCCAGCCGCGGCCCGAGTCCTCGAACAGCAGGTTGTGGGCGTTCAGATCGGCGTGATCAAGCCCGGCCCGGTGGATGCGCGCGATCACCCGGCCGGCTTCTTCCCACGGCGCAGCGCTGCCATCGGCGGCGGCGCGGTCGGCCAGCGACTGCACGCCCATCAGACGTTCGAGCAGGATGCCGGCCCGATAGAACAGTCCTTCGCGCCAATAGATCGCGGCGATTGGCCGCGGTACCGGCAGTTTCCGGCGCAGCAGTTCGCGCAGCAGGCGGAACTCATCGAAGCTGCGGATGTGCTCAGGTCCGCGCCAGAAATGGCGGTTGCGGCTGAATCGCGCCGCGAACCCGCCGCGCAGATAATGCCGAAGCACTGCGGGGCCGAATCCGCCGCTGCCCAAACCGCCGCTACCATCCGGCGCCGCGTCGATGAACCAGGCACCGCCGCGGCCGCCGCTGCTGACGGGCTGCGCACGTTCGCCCCACCAGGTCGCATCGAACCAGCCCGGCTCCGCGGCGCGCAGGCCGGCTTGCCGCAGGCGTGCCGAGTCGAACAGAATCGCGCCAGTCAGAATCGCTCCAGTTACAGCAGCACCACCCATAGCGCCGCCCGTCCCGCGAGCATCGCGGAAGGGCACCAGGCTTTCGGTGGCATGGAAGGCGGCCATATTCATTGAGTCTATCAATTGCACAAGACAGCGCCCCCATCGATCTGCCTCCTGCGCCTGTCCGCGCTTGGAGTCGTTTTCTAAGGCTGAGATTCCAGCAC
>JAYUIZ010000178.1:0-2875 GCA_043765595.1 Lysobacter sp.
CTCGGCGTGCTGCTGTTCTCAGGCTCGCTGGCTGCCGCACACTTTTTCGGTACGCCGACGCGGCTAGCGCCGATGGGCGGTTCGATGATCATGCTCGGCTGGCTGCTGTACGCCGCCGATGCGCTCAGACACTGATCGCAGTCAGACGCTCAGAAGCGCATGCCCAGACACCCCCGCGGATTCGATACCCAGGCCGCATACGAGCATCTCGCCAAGCGCGACCGCAAGCTCGGCATCTGGATGAAGCGCATCGGCGCGATCGATCCTGATCCGCGCTGGCGCAAGCCTTTCGACCCGGTCGATGCGCTGGCGCGGGCGATTCTCTACCAGCAGCTCAGCGGCAAGGCCGCGGCGACGATCGTCGGACGCGTCGAAACCGCGATCGCCAGCGACCGTTTCCACTGCGACACGCTGGCGCGCTGCGACGATGCGACCATCCGCGCCTGCGGCGTGTCCGGCAACAAACTGCTGGCGTTGCGCGATCTTGCGGCGCGCGAGGCCCGCGGCGAGATTCCAGCTCTGCGGCAGATGTCGACGATGGACAACGACGCCATCGTCGACGCGCTGGTGCCGGTGCGCGGCATCGGCCGCTGGACGGTCGAGATGATGCTGATGTTCCGGCTGGGCCGCGCAGACGTACTGCCGATCGACGACCTGGGCATCCGCAAGGGCGCGCAGATCGTCGACAAGCTCGACGCGATGCTGGCGCCGAAGCTGCTGGCTGAACGCGGCGAACGCTGGGGGCCGTACCGTACTTACGCCAGCCTGTATCTGTGGCGGATCGCGGATTTCGCTGCGGACACGAAAGCGGCGGTGAAAACGCCGACCAAACGTTCGCAGGACTGACGTTCGCAAGACTGATTCCTGCCCATCGAATGCTGCGCTCAGCGCGGCAGGTAGGTTTCCCACAGCCGGTTGCGGAATCGCCGCTGCGGATCGATCTGCGCTTTCAGCGCGGCGAACGCGTCCACCTCGGGATAGGCGCGGGCGAACTGTTGCTTGGTCGCATGCAGCCGATAGGGCAGGTAATAGCGTCCGCCCATGCCCAGCGCAGTATCGATCAACTGCCGCGTCCATCGCGCCGCATCGGCGTCCGCCCAGCGCGAGGAACGCTGCTTGTAATACAGCACAAACGAGAACACGTCGCGCGGCGCCCAGCGCATCAACGTGCCGGGATCGGCCGGCGAATGACGGATCGACACGTTCAGCGCATTGACCTCGTGCGCGAGCAGGATCCGCCGCAGCAGATTCGCGAACCCCAGAAAATTTTCCGACGGGATGAAATATTCCTGCAGCAGATAGGTCGAAAACCTGCGCGTGCGCGGTTCCAGCGCATCGGCGTCGAGGCTGGCTTCGCGATTGCGCCAGACCACCGGACGTTCCTGCAACTGCCGTCGCGTCACCTTGCGTTCGCGCACTGCGTCGCCGTACGGCAGTTCCGACGCGGCCCAGATCAGGCTTTGTTCGCGGCCGTAGTCGCGGCCGGTCGGAATCAAGCGTTCGTCGATAGTGGTTGGCGCGTCGGTGCGCCGCCAGGTGATCGCCAACGGCTGGTCGTAGTGCGGCGGGGCAAGATCGGCGTTGTGCAGCACCGCGTCGTCGCGTCCGAGGATGTTCTCGCGGAACCAGGCCGGGTATTCGCCGAGTGCGACGAACTCAGCCTCGCGCGCGATCCGGCCGTTGCGATCCAGTTCGAGTTCGACCTCGGTAATGACGCCCAGCCCGCCGTAGCCGCCGATTGCCGCGTGGAAGAGCGCAGGCTCCGATGCGCGGTCGAGATCCAGCATTGTGCCGTCAGCGGTGACCATACGTAGCGCGACGATGCTGTTGGCGATCGGGCCCTTGCCGACGTAACGGCCGTGGCAATTGACCGACACCGAGCCGCCGACGGTGAAATTGCTGTAGCTCTGCATGATCGCGACCGACAGATCGTGCGGGTCGATCAGGGTCTGCAGTTCGCGCCAGCGCATGCCGGCCTGCACGCGTACGCGGCGCTTGGCGATATCCAGATGCAGCAGCCGGCGCATGCCGCGCATGTCCAGATGCAGCGAATCCGGCCAGGCCGTCTGTCCGCCCATGCTGTAGCGCCCGCCGCCGATCGAGACCGGCGCGGTGGTTCGCGACAGCGCGGCCGACACCGCCTGCGTCGATTGCGGACGCAGGATCGCGGCGACTTCGGTCCAATCGAGGCGACTCACGTCGTCGATGCGATGCGCGTCGTCGCTGCGGCGGCAGGATGCTGCGGTAGCGACGATGGGCGCGGCGAGCATGCCGGCGGCGAGGCGACGACGCTGCGGGTCGTGGCTCATGTCCGGTAGCGCGGCGTCAGTGTGCGCAAGCTCAGCGCACGCAAGGTCAGCGCACGCATCGGTCAATGCCCATGCCAGCACCAGTGCCAAGGCTCGTAGACGATGCCGTTGGCGTTGTCGCGCGGATAACTCATGACAAAGCCGTGGCCGCCGGCCTGCGCCTGCAGCCACGCGAACGCCGCGGTACGTTCGAACGATTCCTCTGCCGAAGGTTCGCCGGGCGTGCCGATGTCCAGCGCGCGGCCGCTGTGGTGTTCGCTGTAGCCCGGCGCGGCGTTGACGGTGAGGATGTCGGATACCGCGATGCCGCGCGTGCGTTTGCGCTCGAAGATGCCCAACTGGTAGTCGTGGCTGCGGTAGCCGGAAATCGCGTCCAGCACGATACCCTCGCGCAGCGCGGCGGCATGTACGCGCGCCCATGCGCGCGCCGCGTCCGGAAGCAGCCACAGCGGGCGGCGGTAGCGGTCGAAACCGGCATGCGCCAGCCAACGGGGTTCGCAGACCAGCGGCAGACCGCTGCGTGCTCCGTAGCCGTCCGCATCCAGCCCCAGCGCATCCAGACGTTC
>JAYUIZ010000179.1:0-2868 GCA_043765595.1 Lysobacter sp.
AGATGATGCAAAAACGTGTGCGCGCTGTTGGCCTGCCGCTGGTTTACGCTCACTTGGTTGTGTAGTAGGTGTAAGGCCATACATAGGCTTCGGCGTTGCAGGTCGGCGCCAGTGCCGACTGGTAGCCGGTGCCGTAACAGGTGTTCAGTCCGCGCAGGCCGCCGGCGATGTTGACGAAGCGCCGCACGCTGCTTTGATTGCCGTAGTAACGCAGGCTGGCCAGCGCCATGCTCGAACCCATCGAGTGCGCGACGATGTCCACCTGGCTGCGTCCGGTGTAGTCCTTCACCTTATCGATGAAGGTCTTGATGATCTGGTACTTCGCAGGCTCGTGGTAGTTGTTCTGCGGCTTCGCGCGTTCGTCGGCATCCAGATAGGTGATGCCGAACAGTTCGCAGTCGTTGTAGCCGCGCGCCTTGAGTTCGTCGTACGTCGAATTGGTCGGCGTGCTGTAGGCGTTCACCGCACCCGGCGGCATGTCGAAGCTGATCGCGCTGTCGCCGTTGCCGTGGATGAAGACCACCGGCGTACGCGTGGCGATGCAACCGCCGCCGCCGAATCCGCCGCTGCCCACGCCGGGGCTGAAGCCACCCGCATACTGTGTGGCCGTGCCGGTGCAGGTGTAACCGTTATTGCTGCCGCAGGCCAGCGCCTGCGCCGTGCCCGGCAGCAGCAGCGCTGCCGCCGACAGCGCGAGGGCGAAGAAGGTGGAAGCCGCCGTCGACATGACGGCCGGAACGAAGTTCAGCCTGCTGTGACGCATGCTGCTATGGCGCATGGTGCTATGGCGCATGGTGCCATCCGTAAGAAGTGAGTGCGACGACGCGGAGTGGTGATCGCTCCGGTCGATACTGGCCCTTCCGTGAAAGCGCAGCCATTGCACGAAAGGGCATGACGCGCCGCACCATCCGTGTGATTGCGCTTGGCGCGGTGCCTTCGCCCGATGCTGCGGTCCCGACTACACTGACGGCCTCGTCCATTCTCCGGACGCTGCTTCCGGCGGCGTCGACGCCCCATGATCAACAACGACGTTCTGCGCAGCATCCGCTACATGCTCGATTTCGGCGACCAGCACATGGTCGAACTCGCGAAGCTGGTCGACCCGGGATTCCATCTGGAAAAATCCGACGTGCGGGCGTTCCTGCGCCGCGAGGACGATCCGGCCTACGTCGAATGCAGCGACCGCGTGCTGGCCCATGTGCTGGACGGGCTGGTGATTCACTGTCGCGGCCGCAACGACAGCCTGCCGCCGCGGCCGGTGGAAAAGCGCGTCACCAATAATCTGGTGCTGAAGAAGCTGAGGGTCGCGTTCGAGCTGAAGGATGTGGATCTGCATGACGTGTTCGCGGCCGCGGGCTTTCCGCTGTCCAAGCCCGAGATGACCGCGCTGTTCCGTCAGCCCGATCACCACAACTACCGCGCCTGTGGCGATCAGCTGCTGCGCAACTTCCTCAAGGGCCTTACCCTGCGCGTGCGCGGCGGCTGAGTCCGCGTTTCGAGGGCGGATGGGGATTCAGAACTTCTCGCCCACCGGCAGATAGCGCCACTGGCCCGGCGGCATCGCACCGTCCGCACCCTTGCCCAGAACGATCTGGCCGATGCGCAGGCGCCGGATCGAAACCACGCGCAAGCCGACCTGCGCGCACATATCGCGCAATTGTCCGCCCTGCGCACCCTTGATCGCGAAGCGCAGGCGGTTCTCGTTCTGCCAACTGACCTTGCACGGCGGCAGCTCGCGACCGCCATAGTTCAGGCCGTGGTTGAGCCGGCGCATGCCGTATGGCCCCAGTTCGTCGTCCACTTCGACCAGGTATTCGTGCTCGATCTTGTCGCCGTCCTCGGTCAGTCGGCGCCAGACCCGGCCGTCCTGGGTCAAGACCATCAGACCGCTGGCGTCGGCATCCATAGTGACCAGCGGCGTCAGGCGGTGGAAGTGGCGTTGCAGGACGCGGATGCCGGACGGGTCGTCGGCCCAGTGCGCAGCCGGCGTCGCCAGCGCAGCGGCGGGATTGCGGCCGCTGATCGCATCGAAACCCGGCGGCTTGTGCAGCAGGATCGTGGCCGGTTCCACCGCTTCCAGGCGCGCTTCGGGATCGAGTGCGATGCGCTCGCCGGTGACCGGCTGCTGCGGCGCCTCCACCACCCGTCCATCGACGCTCACCCAGCCGTTCTGGATGTATTGCTCGGCATCGGCGCGCGAACAGCCGAACATCTCGGCGACGCGGCGGGCAAGGCGAACGGGATCGGACATGGTGACAGCCGGGGAATCGGGACACGCAGTGTAGTGAACAAAACGGGGCGGGTCATGGCGATATCCGCCCGCACGCGCGGTCCGCGCCCGGCAGTGCGCTCCGCAGGACGCACTACAATTCCGTCTCCCCGTGCAAACGAAGCGAGCCGCGTCATGACCGAGCCAGCCTTCTATCCCATCGGAACACCCGGTCTGCCCTGGTGCGCCGCGGAAATCGCCGAGTGGCGTTCGCGCCAGATCCGCCAGCGCAGCTATGAAACCGATGTGCTGGGTGCGATTGAACGACTGCGCGCGCGCTTCGATGTGCTGCAGTACGGTCAGCTTGACTATGCCCCCGACACGTACCCGCTGTTCGCGATCAAAAGCCGGGATTGGCGCGATGCGTTGCCGTCCGTGCTGGTGACCGGCGGCGTGCACGGCTACGAAACCAGCGGCGTGCACGGCGCGCTTCGTTTTGTCGATCTGCACGCGGCGGACTATGCAGGCCAAGTCAATCTGCTGATCGCGCCGTGCATCAGCCCGTGGGCCTACGAACGTATTCACCGTTGGAACCACGATGCGATCGATCCGAACCGTTCGTTCCACGAAAACAGCCCGGCGCAGGAATCAGCGGCGTT
>JAYUIZ010000180.1:0-8357 GCA_043765595.1 Lysobacter sp.
GCTGTGCCCGAAGAACACGAAGGGCCGGTCCAATAACGGTTCAATTGCGGACATGAGATGGCGCAGTACGGAGTCGAGATCCCGCAGCGGAGGCTCCAAGAAGCGCTCCTCACGGCCTGGCATTTGCGCCGCGAGCAGTTGTACGCCACTTGGCAGCAGCGATGGCCATTTCCGATATGCGGAAACGCCTCCTCCAGCGTAGGAAAAGCAAAAAAGACGCAGTTGCGTGTTCTGCGGCGAACTACACGCAACAATCCATGGCGAAATATTCAACGGTTCAATCCTTTGCAAAGCATTAGTTCAGCTATCAACTTTAGTTATCGACACTCTCCACCACTTACGATGCGCTCGAACCTCAAACGACAGCAGCAGCCATTTTTTTGCGCAGGCTCAATGGCCGCATATCTGTCCAGTTCTCTCTGATATAGGCAAGACACTCGTCCTTGCTTCCCACAACGTCTACATCGACCCAGCCCAAAGCATTTTCGCGAGCCTGGGGCCAGATCGAAAACTGCTCTTCATCATTCCTCACGACCTTGTAGATAGCCGTACTCGTCACATCCGTATGCATTTCTGCATCCCCATTGCGGTTAGTCCAAGATGGTTAGTGTTAACACACATAGACACTCCCGATCAAATTTACTGAGTCGACATTGAAACTCTATGAGTATCCGCAGTCGCAATCTGAATGCGTCCCGATTTCGGGACGGTCGATTCACTAAAGTCCCATACTTGGACATCAGTCCCCTTCCCGTTTGTGGTTAGCGCTGCACGCTTTCGGGACGACTCGTCGAATCAGCGACCGACGGCAACCACCAGCCGTTTTCGCCAGCAGAGACACCGCCACGACGCTGGCGTCAAGCGTTTCGGCCCGACAAATGCGGAATGAGTGTCCGAAAATGGGACGCTCTTGTCGCAAAACCATTACACTTGAGGCGCCTCCAGCGGACCGCGATACGGAAATTTCCATATCTTTTAACGGATTACGACATGGCATGTTTTTTGCGATAACCAATCCAAGCTTAGTTGGAGGATTTTTTATGGACAGCATGCGAGAACAGCGCACCAAGGGACGTTGGCGCGGCAAACGCGCGGTCACGGGCTACGTTGTAGTCGTACTTATTCTGGCCGCGGCGCTCATACTGATGCCCATGCGCGGCGCTGCATATAAGGCGACCCGCAGTTCGCTAGTCGTTAGTTCCGTCGAGCGGGGCGAGCTTAGCGTTCGGGTGCGCGGAAACGGTTTTCTGCGGCCACGCATAGAAAGCGCTTTGAGCGCCCGGGTTGAGGGCCGAGTTGAAATGGTGCACGCCCGGGCGGGCACCACCCTCGCACAGGGCGACCCCATCGTGACCTTGTCCAATCCGGCCCTGAACGAGTCGGCGGACGTACTCAAATGGCAGATCGTGGCTTTGTCTGCCGAATATCGCGCTCTAGAACAGACTCTGCACAATTCCCTGCTCGACCTCAAAGTCGCATTGCTTAAGACCGAAACAACATATGAGGACACCAGTTTGCAGCTCGAGCGGGAAGCGGCGCTGATAAAGCAGAATGGCCAATTCATCTCGGAAGTCGAACATCGAAGAACTCAGAGCAGTGCCAACCAACTAAAGCAGACTCTCGCTCTGGAAGAGCAGCGATTGACAAGCTTTCGTGTCAAAGCGAAGGCGGATTTGGCCGCCGAGGACGCGCAGATTAGCGAAGTTCGCGCGCAACTCGCTCGCGCAGAGCAACTCGTCGATGCGCTGCAGGTGCGCGCGCCGATCGCTGGGGTTCTGCAGGAATCCCAGCTCACGAACGGCCAGCAGGTAACGGTCGGTCAGAGCCTAGCCCGGGTGAGTGACGCGAGTTCGCTGTATGCCGAGTTACAGATTCCGGAACAGCAGGCTCGCGAACTAGTATTGGGCCAGCATGCGCAGATCGACACGCGTAACGGCTTGGTCAAGGGCTTGGTCACTCGCGTGGACCCAGCGGTGACAAACGGTATCGTCAAGGTTGATGTCGAATTCGTTGGCCCACTCCCCGCTGGCCTTCGCCCCGACCTAAGCATCGAGGGCAACATCGCCGTGGCTACAATTGCTTCTACGCTGTACGTGCCCCGCCCAACGTTCGCGCGCCCTGCACAGCGGATCCATGTGTATAAGCTGATCAACGACGACTCGGCCGAGCGCGTACTGGTGGAGTTCGGCCGCAGCTCGGACAGCCACATTGCGGTCAAGAGTGGTCTGTCGGTTGGCGACAAAATCATCACCAGCGACACGTCCACTTGGGGTGATCCCCAATATATCTCATTCACCAACTGACAAGGGCCAAGGACATGCAGGAACCAGTGATCAAGCTGAGTGGTGTCGAGAAAGTCTTTCTGACCGATGAACTGGAAACCAAGGCGCTTTCCAACATCAATCTAGCCATCATGCCAGGCGAGTTCGTATCGATCTGCGGCCCGTCGGGCTGTGGAAAATCGACGCTGCTGGCGATTCTTGGGCTGCTAGATACACCCACGCATGGTGAATACGTGGTCAACGGGAGGAAATCACACGAACTACCCGGCAAGGAACGCGCACGGATACGCAACATCGAGATTGGTTTCATCTTTCAAGCATTCAACCTGATTTCGGATCTGACCATCGTCGAGAATGTGGAGCTTGGGCTGACTTACCGTGCGGGAATGAGTCGGGCCGAATGTCGTCGGCAAGCGGAAGAAGTATTGGCCAAACTCGACATGGGACATCGTTCCCGCCACTATCCTTCGCAACTGTCCGGCGGCCAGCAGCAGCGCGTGGCGATTGCGCGCGCCTTGGCGACAAAACCCTCGCTACTGCTGGCGGACGAACCGACAGGCAACCTGGATTCGGCCAATGCCGATATGGTGATGGAGATCCTTCGGTCGCTGCATCGCGAAGGCTCGACGATCTGCATGGTGACCCATAACCCGGCACTTGCCGACACGGTTTCGCGTCGCATCACCCTCTTTGACGGTCTCATCGTCGACGATGTGCATCAGCACGCCCAGGCGGCCTGAGATGAGCGCCCTATTACGTGAGTGGCTCTACGTGCTGCGGTTGCTGGTCAAATCGCCCGTGGTTTCCTTACTGACAATCCTGGTGTTCGCCACGGGGTTCGGACTGGCCGTGTACATGTACGCCCTGCTCAAGATGTTCGCGTACGCCGACCTGCCTTTTCCCAACAGCGACCGCATCGTGACCGTGGATGCGGTGATCAACGGCGTCAATCAGGAGAATGGCCTCATTCCGCTGTACGACTATCGCTATCTTACCGATCATCAAAAGAGTTTTGAGGCCTTCTTCCCGGGACGCTCCGGGGGTGTGCTTCTAACCGCAGGCAGCACGGGCATGCGCGCACGTGGAAACTACAGCGGTTCGGCTATGTTCTCCCTGACGGGGGTGAACCCACAACGCGGTCGTGCCTTTGGGCCTGCCGATGAGCAATCTGGCGCGCCTCCGGTGGCGATTTTGTCGCACCAGCTATGGCAGCAGTTCTATGGAGGCGACCCCCGCATCATCGGCCGCACCGTGAAGATGAATGATGTGCCGACGACCATCGTCGGGATCATGCCCGATGGCTTTCGCTTTCCAGTCTCCACCGAGGTATGGCTGCCGTTCTCGGATCCGGGCGTTGTGCAGCCTGGCGACAAACCGCAGGTGCATATCTACGGCCTGCTGAAACCCGGGATTTCGCTCGCCGACGCGAATCGCGATTTGCAAGGCCATGCCGGACTACTGTCCCAGACCTATCCCCAGACCAACAAGGGCCTCAGCGTCAAGGCATGGCCGTTCACACAGGCGAACATGGAAGGTGCGCTGGGGCTGGTCGCCGTCATGGCGAGTGCCACGGCGTTCATCCTGCTGCTGGTCTGCGTCAATGTTGTCAATCTGCTGATCGCACGTGCCGGAGAAAGGCAGAAGGAGCTGGCCATCCGGGCGGCGCTCGGCGCTCCACGTCATCGTCTGATCAGGCAGATGCTGCTCGAGTCGATGTCGCTCGCAGTGGCGGGCGGACTCGTCGGCCTGTTCTGCGCCGCGTGGGCAATGGAGTGGTCGCGCATTCAGTTCATCAGCTTGGGCGACAACATTCCATTCTGGTGGACGTTCAGCGTTACGTGGGAAACACTGTTGTTCGCTAGCGTGCTGGTTGTGGGTCTGGGCTTGGTCATTGGCATATTGCCGGCTTGGAGGGCCAGCGGCGGTGACCTGACAGGGTTCCTGCGTGACGGCACCCGCGGAGCGCTGGGACGACGCGTCGCGGGCTTCACGCGTGCGCTGGTTGGCGTCGAAGTTCTCTTATGCACCTCGTTGTTGATCGCGTCTGGAGTACTGGTACTCCACATGCACCAAAGCGAGAATGCGGACTTTGGCGCGCAGACGAAAGACGTATTGAGAGGGCGTGTCAGCCTCGACCAGTCAATTACGTACAAGGATTCGGATGAGGCAGCGCTGCGTTTTGCCCAGACGGTCAAACGTGAGCTTGAATCGGATTTGGACCCCAAGACGGAGGCGGCGATCGTCGCCACTATCCTGCCGGCTCAGTCCGGCCCTCTATCACCGGCGTTGAGCGAAAACATGGACGCTTCGGACAAGGAACTGCCGAGGATTATGACCGTATCGGCCCTGCCGGGCTATTTCGAGGGCTTGAACATCCGCCTGATGGAAGGACGAAGCCTGCAATCGTCAGACAGTGCCAGTAGCGCCCCGGTCGCCGTGATCAACGAGAGTCTCGCGCGACAGTTCTGGCCGAATACGTCGGCCCTAGGGAAACGGGTGAAACTGGATCCTCAGGTATCAGGCAGCCCTTGGCTCACGGTTGTGGGGGTTAGCGAACAAATTGTGCATGGCGAGCCGAGCGCGAAAAATCGAGAGAAACCGGTGATATACCTACCGCTCAGTCAGCGCATGGAACGCGAACTGACCTTCGCGGTGCGCTCGCCTCGTGAGGTGTCGGCAGAATTTTTGGTTAGCGCGGTCGCGCGCGCTGACGCCGGAGTTCCGGTCTGGGCCGTGGAGCCACTCGCAACCGTCATCAAGCGAAACAATAGCGGCACGCGCTTTATCAGCTGGATGTTTGTCGTCTTCGCGCTTCTGGGTCTGCTGCTGGCAGGCAGCGGGATCTATGCCATCACTGCCCGCTCTGTACAGCTTCGCACCCATGAGATCGGCGTCCGCCGCGCTCTGGGCGCTAATGAACGCCACGTCTTCACCCTGCTGTTCAAGGAAAGCGGTAAGCAACTGGCGATAGGCTCCACCATCGGGCTCCTTATGGGTGCTGCGATGATCAAGCTGCTCTCGGAGGTGATCTACGATTTCCGTGGCGATGCGCCGATCCTGTTCTTTTTGGTCGTGGCGCTACTAACGGCGGTTGTGGGCGTTGCGACCTTGATTCCCGCTCTGCGTGCAATCCGGGTATCGCCAAACGTGGCGCTGCACTACGAATAGATCTCCGAGTAGCAGAAGCGATTCAAAGCATCAACACAGGGCCGAACTGCCGTCTCCGGCGGCTCGGCTTCAACAAGAGATGAATATGCTCGCAGCTCACATTCTCGTTGCAGACGATGACGAAAACATCCAGAAGGCATTGCACCTGCTGCTGAAGAAGGAAGGCTATTCCGTAGAAGCGGCAAGCACCCCGGAGGAGATCATTGCCGCAGTGAAGCGACAGGGGCATTCTTTGCTACTGATCGACCTCAACTTCCAGTCCGACACCACTTCCGGGGCGGAGGGGCTTTCCCTGCTTCCACAGATTCGTGCCTTGGATCCTGACTTGCCTATCGTCGTCATGACCGGCTGGGCGAGTATTGAAATCGCTGTGGAGGCGATCCGCAGAGGTGCCAGCGACTTCATCGACAAGCCTTGGGACAACACCCGGCTGATTGCCATCGTGAAGAACCTCGTCGAACTGCACCGGGGGCGCAAAACCACGGCGCGACTCCGTGAGGAGAACACTGTGCTGCGCAAGCAGCATACGCACAAAAACTGGATTGCATCGTCCCCTGCGATGCAAGAGATCATGGATATGGTCGACCAAGTCGCTGAGGCCAATATCAATATCCTACTTACCGGTGAGAACGGCACCGGCAAGAGCCAGCTGGCCGCACTGATCCACGACCGGTCACTGCGGCATACGAAGCCCTTTGTGACGGTCAATATGGGTTCGATTCCAGACGGGATGTTCGAAAGCGAGCTCTACGGCCACATCAAGGGGGCCTTCACCGATGCACGCACCGACAGGATCGGACGATTCGAGGTTGCTGAGGGTGGCACACTATTTCTGGATGAGATCGGTAATCTCCCGCCTTCACAGCAGGCCAAATTACTGCACGTGCTGGAAACAGGCCAGTTCGAAAAACTGGGCTCAAGCCACAGCCGCTTCGCCGATGTTCGTATTATCACCGCCACCAATGCCGACCTGCCAGCGCTGATCAAGGACAGCAGTTTTCGGCAGGATCTGCTTTATCGGCTGAACGGTATCGAGATCCGCCTGCCACCGTTGCGGGAACGCAAAAGCGAGATCCTCTACCTTGCCGAGTCTTACCTCAAACTTCATGCGGCGAAATACGGTCGATCGGTCTCGGGGTTCTCCGCCGTTGCGCAGGCGGCCCTGCTTGAATACGAATGGCCAGGCAACGTCCGCGAGCTCAATCACGTTGTGGAGCGAGCCACGCTTCTCGCGCGCGGCAATTACTTGGATGTAACCGAACTCGGACTGCAGTCGCCCCTGGCGACACGCATGCCGACGATGGAGAGGTGGGAAGACCTAACGCTCGAGGATGCCGAGAAACAGTTGCTGCAGATCGCTCTTCGCAAGCACACCGGCAGCGTCAAAGCAGCTGCAAAAACCTTGGGCATTTCTCGTTCTGCCTTCTACCGCCGCCTGGACAAGCACGGATATTGATCGCCAATGTCGCTGGCTTTCGAAACTCGGTTATGCATGCTCGTACTGGCCGGGGGACTACCATCGCTGACGGCCATTGCGGTCGCGATGTTCTATCTGCCCCTATCGCCCTACACCATGGTGTTGCTGCTGTCGTTACTGGCGTCCATTCTGGTCGCGTGCGCCGCGATGGTTCGCAACCGGGTACGTTTCCATCTATTGACGCTGGTTAACCTAACCGAGGCAGTGCGTCTGGGGGAATACATGCTGCGCGGATCGCACGCCAACCACCGCGACGCCAAAGGGACTTTGGTCACCAACATCAACGCCATCGCCGGAGCTTTGCAGCAACAGCGTCTGGAAACGCAGGAGACGCGACATCTTTTGAACAAGATCCTCGCGGAAGTAGATGTGGCGATCCTCGCTTTCGACAAATCACTCAAGCTCAGGCTTGCCAACAACATGGCGCTACGGCTGCTTGCGCTGGAGGAACACGAAGCCATCGGCAAGTCCAGCGGCATGCTGGGGATGGACTTTCTGCTTTCCGACGACGACGCATCCAACGAGGCGTTTGAATACGACTTCCCGGGGGCAAGCGGCACTTGGCGAGTCCAACGCAGCCAGCACCTCGAACGCGGCAATTCTTTTAGGCTACTGTTCATCGTCGATCTTCGCGCCGCATTGCGTGCCGAAGAACTGAATGTTTGGAAACGCCTGATCCAGGTGATCAGTCACGAAGTCAACAATTCGATAACCCCCATTATTTCGCTAAGCGCCACGGTCCAGTCGCTGCTGAGCGAGGTCGAACTTGACGACGAACTGGCCGGGGAATTGAACGGGGCGCTCGAACTGATCGCGCAACGTTCCCAGCACCTTCACTATTTTGTCCGTCGCTATGCGCAAATGGCCCGGCTGCCGGCTCCTAACAAGATCCTGACCGATATCTCGCCACTGCTGTCGAGACTACCGGCACTGGTCTCTGACACGCGCGTGACGCTCGACCTTCCGTCAGGCCCACTGCTCGCGTACTGCGACCCCATACAACTGGATATCGTGCTGGTTAATTTAATGAAGAATGCCCGCGACGCGATGATAGAGACTGGCGTCATATCGTTGCGCTGCTGGCAGGAAAAGGGATTCTGGCAACTGGAAATCCGCGATGAGGGCGTTGGAGTGACCAACCCTGCCAATCTCTTCGTTCCGTTCTATTCGACCAAGAAGAACGGCAACGGAATCGGACTGATCGTCTCGCGGCAGATCGTCGAATCGCACGGAGGTAGTCTGGGATTGCGCAATCGCAGCGACCGGTCGGGCTGTATCGCCGAACTCCGGTTACCCACACCCACTTTCATGCACCACGGGATGGAGGCACATTGATCGCAAAATCCGTGGAGCGAGCTCAATTTATGGCGTGTCGACTACCGGACTGGATCCGGCACCTGAACCATTCCAGAAAGTTCCCGAACTCATCA
>JAYUIZ010000181.1:0-2865 GCA_043765595.1 Lysobacter sp.
CCTTCCTTGTCGGCGTCGAGGATCGCCACCAGCGACACCTCCGGCATATCCAGGCCTTCGCGCAGCAGATTGATGCCGACCAGCACGTCGAACACGCCCAGGCGCAAATCGCGGATGATTTCGACGCGCTCGACGGTCTCGATGTCGGAGTGCAGATAGCGTACGCGCACGCCGTGATCGCCGAGATATTCGGTAAGGTTCTCGGACATCCGTTTGGTCAGCGTGGTCACCAGCACGCGATCGCCCATCGCCACGCGTTCGGTGATTTCGCCCAGCAGATCGTCGACCTGGGTGCCGACCGGGCGGATCTCCACTTCCGGATCAATCAAGCCGGTCGGGCGCACGACCAGTTCGACCACCTGCCCTTGCGATTTCTCGATCTCGTAATCGCGCGGCGTCGCCGACACGAAAATGGTGCGCGGCGAACGCGCCTCCCATTCCTCGAACCGCAGCGGCCGGTTGTCCAGCGCAGACGGCAACCGGAAACCGAATTCCACCAGCGTTTCCTTACGCGCGCGGTCGCCTTTGTACATCGCGCCGATCTGCGGCACGGTGACGTGTGATTCGTCCACCACCAGCAGCGCATCAGGCGGCAGATAATCGAACAGACACGGCGGCGCTTCGTTGGGCATGCGCCCGGTGAGATGCCGCGAGTAATTCTCGATGCCGGTACAGAAGCCGACCTCGGCCATCATCTCGATGTCGTACTGCACGCGCTGCGCCAGCCGCTGGGCTTCGACCAGTTTGTTCTGGCTATAGAACTGCTCCAGCCGCTCAGGCAATTCCAGCTTGATCTCGGCAATCGCGTCCAGCACCGTGCGACGCGTAGTCACGTAGTGCGACTTCGGATAAATGGTGTAGCGCGGCAGCTTGCGGATGCTTTCCCCGGTCAGCGGATCGAAGACCGTCAGCTGTTCGATCTCACCGTCGAACAGTTCGATGCGCAGGGCTTCGACGTCGGATTCCGCAGGATGCACATCGATCACTTCGCCGCGCACCCGATAGGTGCCGCGCCGCAGTTCAGTGTCGTTGCGCTGGTACTGCATGTTGGTGAGGCGGGTGATCAATTCGCGCTGGTCGATGCGCTCACCGCGCACCATGTGCAGCACCATCTTGAAGTATTCGTTCGGATCGCCCAGTCCGTAGATCGCCGACACCGTACACACGATGATTGCGTCGCGGCGCTCAAGCAGTGCCTTGGTCGCCGACAGGCGCATCTGTTCGATGTGCTCGTTGATCGAGCTGTCCTTCTGGATGAAGGTGTCACTGGAGGGGATGTAGGCTTCAGCTGGTAATAATCGTAATAGCTGACGAAGTATTCGACCGCATTGTTCGGGAAGAACGCCTTGAACTCACCGTACAGCTGCGCCGCCAAGGTCTTGTTGTGCGCCATCACCAGGGTCGGCTTCTGCACCGCCTCGATCACGTTGGCGATGGTGTAGGTCTTGCCCGAGCCGGTCACGCCCAGCAAGGTCTGTTTGGCCAACCCGCTCTCAAAGCCTTCGATCAGCGCCGCGATCGCCTTCGGCTGGTCGCCTGCAGGCTTGTAGGGCGCGACCAGTTGGAAGGGGTTGTCGGAGAGATGACGAACGTTCTCGTTCATTGCAGGCGTCGTGGGGTGAAGTTTGGAAGTCTAGCGGGTCGTCATGAATCGGAGCGGGTTTTTCCTACCCCGGCACGCGGCAACCGCCGATGCCGCGGCAATCGGCGACTGTCGACACTGAACTCCCGTTCATGCCCATCGGAGTCGCCATGTCCCGTCAACATCCCCCTGCCGCCCGGCGCTACGCCCGTGGCTTCACCCTGCTCGAACTCGTCATCGCGGTCACGATCCTCAGCGTCCTGATGGGAATCGTCATTCCCACCCTGAAGGATGCCGTGGCCCGGACTCATGCCGTCTCGGCGCGCAGCGCTATCACCACGACCCTCTTCGATGCCCTGCGCCATGCCACCGTACTGGGCCGCGAGATCGTGGTCTGCCCGGCCAGCACCAGCCAATGCGCCGGCGGCACCGATTGGAGCCTTGGATGGATCGCGTTCATCGATGCGGACGGCAACCGCCTGCACGGCCCCGACGAGCAGATCGTCCGCCGGCAGGAGAAACTGCCCGCCGGGGTCCGTCTTTACGGCACCGTCGGCCGTCCGCGCATCGTCTACCAGCCCAACGGCGGCAACGGCGGCTCAAACATCACGTTCACGCTCTGCGACCGGCGCGGCCCGAAGCACGCCCAAGCACTGATCCTGTCCAACGGCGGCCGCCTGCGCAGCGAGCGCTCAGCGCCCGCCGCCGCCGCGACCTGCGCCAGCGGCCTGTGACACAGGTCGCCTCTGGGCATCCCGCTGAACAACACGCTTGATCGCGCGAGGCCGGACCATTACGATATGCAGCCCCGCCCGAATAGCTCAGCCGGTTAGAGCACTTGACTGTTAATCAGGGGGTCGTTGGTTCGAGTCCAACTTCGGGCGCCAAGATTCAGCGATATGCCACGAGCCTGCGATGCGAATCGCGGGCTTTTTTTGTTGTCCATAGCTAGAAACCGCTACGCTCGTCCCCGGTTACGCTCCTCGAAGCACAACCCGAACGAAAAAATCCGCTCATCGAGCCGATGCCGGTCAGTCAGGCCATACCGGCCGTCCGTAGATCGGCCTTCAGGCCGCTGAATTTTTTCACCACGAGCGATCAACAACCTAAAGGCCACTCCAGAAAAACAGAATCCCGCGAATACAAGAAAGCCAGTCAGCGTTGACTGACTGGCTTTAGCTCATCGAGCGGACTTTTCTCGTTTACAGGCATCGGAACAAACGATTACCAGCAGTAGTCGACAGATTCGCTACCGCTTTTGGTCTTGACCCCGACATTGTTGA